>DASWTK010000223.1:0-2193 GCA_036402175.1 Chitinophagaceae bacterium
ATCAGTTGAAGAAAAACTGACCGCCAGAAAATCGGTTACCGAGTCTTTCCCAAGCTGTTCCCCTTCCATTGCGGCCTTTGCCATTTCAAACGTCATCGTGTTGCCATAAGGAGTGTAATTCAGCATCGAATAATTGGTGCCAGCAAATGAATTAAGATCGTATGGAAAGGTTCTGGCCAAAGTTCCAAAAGGTTTTTGTTCATATGGTTTTTCGTCGGCCGTACTCTGGACGTATGTATTCAGTGGATATAATGTGCTCCATCCTTTGCGATAATATATATCCGGCAGTTTTCGTTCATTGAATCGGATTGCCCATTCAGGCAATTGTTTCATTCCATAATAATCCGACGTGACCCATTTGCCGTTAGCGCCATTATACCAGTAAGCCGCTGTAGCTGAATGACCCGCCGGAAGGATGCCTCCCCTGTCCTTAATTGCAATTCCAATCACCTTGCTCCGGAAATTGGTTGCGATCATCAGTTCATCGCAAATGGTGGTGGTCAGCAAATTGCGCGGCGATTGCCGGATGGAAAGAATATCGGGGCTTCCAAGTACCATTACGCTGGTATCCCCGGTACAATAAACTGACGATTTCTTATGCTTATCCCACCAGCTATTGCCGGTAATGCCGTGAATGGCAGGAACGGTGCCGGTATAGATCGTTGCGTGGCCGCAAGCGGTAACCGTTGGGGCATACGGAATGAATGTATTCTCACAGGAAAATCCTTTGTCCAGCAAGCGCCTGAACCCACCATCAGATTTATATCGTTGATAATACCGGTACAGGAAATCCCACCGCATCTGGTCTACTACAATTCCGACCACTAGTTTGGGCCGGTCAGGGCCCGATTTATTAACATTCTTTGTAACGGGCTGCGACTGCGCTGTTTGTATCAATAGAAAAACACCCGTTATCCAAAGTATTCTTTTCATAACGGCTAAATTATTACGTATTTGGTTATTAATCCGCATCATCTGATCCTTAAAATCATTGATAATGGCTATTTTTGCGCCAATCAAAAACCTACGTATGGCAGATATTTTCGAGCGGTTATTAAAGAATTATGGCCCGATCGGTCAGCACCGGGAAAGAGCGCATGGTTACTTTGCTTTCCCCAAGCTGGAAGGCGACCTCGGCAGCCGTATGAAATTCAGGGGGAAGGAAATGGTGGTTTGGAGCCTTAATAATTACCTGGGACTTGCCAATCACCCGGAGGTCAGGAAAGCAGACGCCGATGCGGCGGTGAAATTCGGACTCGCCTATCCTATGGGCGCACGGATGATGAGCGGCAACAGCAATTACCATGAGCAGCTGGAGAGAGAGCTTGCCGATTTCGAAATGAAGGAAGACTCAATTTTATTAAACTACGGATACCAGGGAATGTCGAGCCTCATTGATGTTCTTTGCAGTCGTCACGATGTTATAGTTTACGACGCGGAAAGCCATGCCTGCATCATAGACGGGGTTCGCATGCATGCGGGTCACCGTTATGTTTACAAGCATAATGATATAGCTGATTTTGAAAAACAACTGCAACGCGCAACTGCCCTCATCGAAAGACAAAAGGCGGGAGGCATTCTTGTGATCACCGAAGGTGTTTTTGGAATGGCTGGTGACCAGGGAAAGCTCAAAGAAATTGCAGCGTTAAAAGATAAATATGATTTCCGTTTGTTAGTCGACGATGCCCACGGTTTTGGAACACTTGGTAAAACAGGCGCTGGCGCAGGCGAAGAGCAGGGAGTGCAGGATGAGATTGATCTGTATTTCTCAACCTTTGCGAAGTCAATGGCCTCCATCGGAGCGTTCATTGCAGGTGATAAATCAATCATCGATTATATCCGTTATAATATCCGCAGCCAGATCTTCGCAAAGAGTTTACCGATGCCATTGGTGATAGGGAATCTGAAAAGACTTGAACTTTTACGCACGCGTCCTGAATTGAAAGAAAAGCTTTGGGAGAATGCACTCAAACTTCAGAATGGTTTAAAGGAAAGAGGATTTGATATTGGTAAAACCGATTCAGTAGTTACACCCATTTATATGAAGGGTGGCGTTGAAGAAGCTACTGCCATGGTGATGGACCTGAGAGAACATTACGGTATATTCTGTTCCATAGTTGTGTATCCGGTGATACCAAAAGGACATATTATTTACCGGTTGATCCCAACTGCCGCACATACCGACGAAGATAT
>DASWTK010000224.1:0-4523 GCA_036402175.1 Chitinophagaceae bacterium
AAGAAGCGCCGCTATATTATTATCTGTTAATCCATCACTTTTAGTGAAATGCCGATAGGTGCGGGCATTCACATCGAAAGCTATCAGTCCGTTATTCTTGCTGTCGAACCAGAGAATGTTCCGTTTTTTATCAATCACCAGTGTACTCACCTGTCTGTCGGGCATATTGATATATGGAAATGAATCCACCCTCATATCAAACCTTCGCGTGGAAACATTATATCTGCTCAGTCCGTGTGCCGCCATCCAGATGTTACCCTGTCCATCTTCCTTGATCACCTTTGGCATTTTGATTTGACTTGCCTGGTGTTCAGATGCCGGGATAGTATAAAATCCTTCAGCCTTATTATACCTGTACAGCCATGGCGCACCAATCCACACATTGCCCCTGTAGTCGGTGAATACATCGCTTGTCCAGTAATTTTGTTCATCCCATCCTGGTGGTAATAACGGTTTAAGGCCGCCGGTCTTTTTATTGACCATGATGGGTGGACCATCGGTAGCCAGCACCAATTTTTCATTATCCAGATCAGTGATGTTATAAACATTGACAGATTTTCCCGTCCTTTTCCGATATTCTTCAAATGATATGATGTGACTGAACTGAAGGCCTGGTTTATCATACACCAGCAGATTTCCATTGCCGCGCGTACCTACGTATATTTTATCATGATCAATATAGATGCTGGAGAAGTACATGTTTGGATTGGCATTTTCCAGGGAAACCGGCATGTTTGACGACTGCACATTCAACCTGTTCTCATCCATCCTGTACAAACCCTTGCTGGTGCCCACCCACAGTTTATGGTGTTTGTCCTCCAGTATCGCATGACATTGAAGGTTCGGAAAATATCTATGGGGATTAAGCGCCATCTTACCGGTCTGCGGGTTGATGTTTATTTTAAAATATCCTGTGGTATGGCCGGTAATGTAAATAACTGAATCGTTGAATGAATACACTTTTGAACGATACAGCAATTCTTTCAGAATGGGATTAAATGGAAACCGCGAAGCAGTTTTCTGCTTTTTTGGAAAATTGATGTAATAGGCTGTATCGCTCATCGATTTCAGGACCAGCAGGCTATTCTTATTATACTGAAGAAAAATATAATCAATGTCGCCGTAGTTCAGAAACTCACTCAGCATGGGTGAATCTTCGGCCTTCATTTTTTTGATCTTTCTTGTCGTTTTATCATACACATATAATCCATCGATAGAAACGATCAGCAACCTGTTTTCATCCAGGTGAAACAGGTCCCTGCCAAATACAAAATGTTCCACGGGTGTCTGCGCTTCTGAGTAATAATCGAACCGGGATAATAATTTAAAGGAACTATCGAAATGATAAAAGCCCGACCGGCTAAGAACATATAAGTGACCTTTCTCATCTGCCACGGCGCCTTCGATCATATTGAACTTGTATTGGTATTGCTTTTCATGGTATGGAATGAATAACTGTTTCGTTTCGCCGGTGGATGTATTAATAATATATAGACCGCTGCTATAAATACCGAGAAGGTTTTTATTCAACCAGGTTAGCCCTCCCACTTCTTCCATAGGGATCGATTGATTATCGCCCGTATTCCGAAAATCTACAAACCTGCTGCCATTGAATCTGTTTACGCCGGAAGCAGTTGTTATCCATAAATATCCCGTTGAATCCTGCGTAATGCCATTGATCCAGTTGTGCGATAAACCATGACCGGTTGAATAATGAACATAGCCTTCCGGTACCGTCTGTTGCGCTTGCACCAGTGAGGTTAAGAAGAAAAGAAAGAAAAAAAGCTTTCGGAAGAACATGTGAATGTATTCAATGATACGCTGTTTAAAGTTAGCCATTCTCCAAGTAAAATAATAGCGTGGAATGGGCGCCGGGGAAAGGGGTCGCCATTAGGTAAATGAAACCATCCTTTCGGATGCCGGGGTGCGCAGATGGGAGAGCGGAGTGATAAAAATAATTTTTTCAAACCTTCATGAACGCCTGTAACTCAACTACATTCTTAATGCATCGTTGTGTTTCATATTCTAACTGCAAGAAGTACAATCAGATCGAATTCAAAAGAAGAAAATTCAGGGTTCCGGTTGGAAGAAACCCCCTGCCGTTGGGTAACACGCGCTCATGAAGGGTATCCGGGGAGTCTATGTTTGCTGTCGGAAAATGAATTGCAGTCAATGCAGATACTTTGAAAATGCAGTTCAATATTAAATCTGACACAATTAATCGATCAACATGAAAAAGTTTTTATTGATTCTCTTGTTTTCCAATTTTCTGATCGCGTCTGCGCAGAATGTTGGCATTGGAACAACAAACCCTTTTCGCGCAAAACTTGAAGTGCATGGCGGTGTGGGTCCAACCTCGGCCATCTTCGGCGGAGACTCAACCGGCATTTCGCTTCAGCGCGATTTCCCAACCATTGGTTTCAATGAATACTACAACAACGGGCATAAACATATCGCAAAAGGTTATGCCGCACAACAGTTCCTTGATCCGAAGCTTGGTTATATGGCGATTGATATATTCCAGCCCGGTACAGCCAATGGAGCCGCTTTAAATCCCAGAAGGGCTTTGGCCATGAATCATCAGGGAAAGATCGCGATCGGAGATGGAAACAGCAGGGTTTACATCAACGGAAATAAAGATCACAGTCTTACTCCTGCTACGTTGGAAATACGTCAGTTCGAAGGTTACGGCATCGCCCTGATCGATCCCTGGTCCAATCACTACTGGCAAATGAGCACAGTTGTTGGAAGCCCTCCTTACATGGAGCTTCGGTACGACGGTGCCTTAAAAGGGGTATTTAAGTCTGTAACCGGTGAATACGTGGTGGTATCAGACGCTCGACTAAAGAAAAACGTTGAATCGCTTCCAACGGTTTTAGAAAAAGTAATGCAGCTGCAGCCAGTTAAATATGAAATGATCAACAACAATACTGACCATCAGAAAACGATTGGATTTATTGCGCAGGATGTAAAGGAGCAATTCCCGGAACTGGTAACTGTAATGAAAGATTCAAGCGGCTCGAGAAACCTTACTAACCTGCATACTTTAAATTATAGCGGACTTAGTGTTGTAGCCATCAAAGCCCTGCAGGAACAGCAGCAGGTGATAGAAGCGCAACAGAAATCCATCCGTGCGCTCGAAGCAAAAATTGAGCAGCAGGGTGAAATTCTGAAGTTCCTCCTCAACCGAGTTAAATAAGTAATCATTAATCAATCTTTAAAACAACAATCAAATGAACCGTTTCAGTAAACTAATGCTGCTTTCAGCTTTGTCAGCAGCCACATTCGTCGCCTGCAAGCGCGATAAACTCAATCCTTCTGCATCAGAAATCAATGGCGATGCAACTTCCGAGATCAAAGGTGAAGCAGATCTGTTTGGTAATTCACCCGCGGCTTTTATTGCGGCAAGTGAAAAACTAACCATGCCCGCATCGGTAGACCTGCCAGCTAATCTTCCGTCAGGAAATTCAAGGGTTGCAACTTATTACGCTGTTGGCGTGCAAAAGTATAAGGCACGTGAAAAAGCAGGATCAAGCCCGGTAACTTATGAGTGGGTATTTGTAGCGCCCCAGGCTGATCTTTATGATGCAACCAATGCAAAGGTTGGTACACATGCCGCAGGTCCGCACTGGCAACTTTCACCAGTGGATTCAATCTTCGCGCAGCATTTTTCTCCTGCGAGAACTGCTCCAAGCCAAGACCCGGAAAGCATTGACTGGCTGCTGCTGATGCCAAAAGCAGGAACAACTCCAACCGGCGTATTTGCTGATGTGGATTACATTCAACGAATAGCAACCAAAGGCGGAAAAGCTCCCACAACACCACCGGTAAGCGCAACGCAGACAGTGGACGTTAAATACAAAGCGGTGTACAGGTTCTCAAAGATAAATCCATAGTGCAAGAGGCATCCTGGCTTAAAATAATCATCCTAAAATGTGTTGAATGAAAAAGTTACTCTCGCTGATCTATGGACTCGTGTGTTATCTGGCGTTTTTCGGAACCTTCGTGTATGCGGTAGGGTTTGTAGGCAACATCTTTGTTCCCAAGTCAATCGATGGCAGTCCTGTTACTCCTTTATTAACCGCCATTCTGATAAATGCTTCTCTCCTGTTGTTGTTTGCACTTCAGCACAGCATTATGGCGAGGCCGGCGTTTAAAAAGTGGTGGACAGGAATAGTGCCCGACCACCTGGAGCGAAGCACGTATGTTCTGTTAGCCAGTTTATGCCTTATGCTGATGATGTGGCAATGGCAAGCTATCGGTGGGGTTATCTGGAAAATTGAGAATGAAATGGTGAATACGATTCTGCTGGTCAATTTTATCACAGGCTGGGTAATTGTATTACTCAGCACTTTCCTGATCAATCACTTTGATCTGTTCGGATTAAGACAGGTGTGGTTGTACTTCCTTGGAAGGCCTTATTCGACGTTGTTTTTCCGGATGCCGCTTTTATACAGATTTGTACGTCATCCATTGTATTTAGGATTTCTGATCGCGTTCTGGGCGACCCCGGTCATGACAGT
>DASWTK010000225.1:0-6038 GCA_036402175.1 Chitinophagaceae bacterium
CATGAATGGTAAATACCAGACCCACAACACAAAGAAAGATTACATTAAGGTCAGGGCCAGAGGAATTGATGGTTACATTCAGCCCGACCAGATGCAGCCAAACCGGATCCTGGAAGTAAATTTCATTGACGTTGGGCAGGGGGACGGATGTCATGTAGTAACACCGGATGACAAACATTATATTATCGATGCAGGCCCTGCCGATAATATGTACAGATTTCTGAAATGGCGGTTCAACCTTAAAAAAGCATCCATTGCGCCTCCACCGTTTACCATTATTGTTTCGCATTCCGATACCGACCACTATAAAGGTTTTAATAAAATATTTTCACTTACAAAAGGATCGAAACAACAGTTTACCATAGAAAAGATCTATCACAACGGCCTTGTGGAAATGAGTGGAACGCCTGCCGGTACACTTGGTACGCTGGTTTCAAAAAACGGAGATGATTATATTACTGACCTGGTAGATACCAACAAACAATACAACGACAGGGCAAATAGCGTGGGAAAGGCCGGGACTTATATCAGCACGTTAAATAAAAGTAAGGCCCCCAAAGAATCGCTGCGATATGGAAACAAGCCAATCTACAATAAGAATAAACTCAAAATTGAAGTACTGGGGCCGGTTGCAAAAAAAATAAACAAAAAGGATGCTCTGCCGGTATTTGACAGCAACAAGGGTAAGACCAAAAATGGCCATTCCATTATTTTGAAACTTACTTTCGGTAACCTCAGGCTTCTGCTGGGTGGTGATCTCAATTCCCCTTCGGAAGATTATTTGCTTAGTGAATTTACAGGAATCGACCTGCACCAATTAAAGAAAGAGTTAAGAAAAAAGGGACTAAGCGAAAGCAAACGAAAACAACTGGAAAAGGAGATAGCAGAAGTTATTCAAAAGGCAAGAAAACACTTCGAAGTGGATGTTGCAAAATCATGCCATCATGGGGCAGCCGATTTTACCAGCGAATTTATGTCGGCCCTCAACCCGCTTGCAACCATTGTTTCCAGCGGAGACGAAGAACCGCACTGCCACCCGCGACCGGACACACTGGGAACCATCGGGAAACACAGCAGGGGGATCAGGTCATTGATATTTTCAACAGAACTTGCACGGTCAGGAAAAGAGTTTCTGGACCTCACAAAGATAAAGTCGATCAATAAAAAGAAAGAACGGCTGATCACAGTTTATGGAATGATCAACCTCAGGTCCGATGGAGAGAAGGTGATCATAGCACAAAAACTTGAAAAGCCAGCCAGCGGAAGGAATTGGGATATCCATAAACTTGAATGGAACAAGGAAACAAAGGAATTTGAATATACCCAGTATGACAAGTACAGTTGAGTGCCTGAAAGTTGTTCAGACTAATTTGCTGGCAGACTTAGAAACTCCATAGGCGTGTAATATTAAATCCGATCAGAAACTGACCTTCCCTGTAATCGTTCTGATTGAACATATTGTTGCTTTGCGGAACGATACTGTAATAATTGCCCGCAAAAACCTGGAACGCATGTGAGCTGGTAGTTGTTTCAAAACCGAAACAGATGTTGGGTTGAGGATTATTGGTAGCATGTTGCGTCAGTGGCTGGTCATAACCAAGAATAATGGAACTGCGATCAGTGATCTTATACCTGCCTAAAGCTGAAATCGCAAGATGATGGTTTTTCATTTTACCCTGTATTTCTCCTTTACTGTCAACATAACCCTCTACATTATTAAACCATGACAGTCCCGGAGATACCTGCACTGAAAATCTATCAGTAATTTTTCGGGCTATCAGAAGCTGATGGAAGTATGAAATACGATGATATGATTCCCGGAAATTACTTTTATCTCTTGCATCTATAACCACATTTCCATAGTAGGTTACACTCACAGGAACGTTGTTATTTGTTGTTTGCCTTAAGAGGGCATACTTGGCATTTATATCAATCTGGGTTCTTTCTTTTGTAAGCCCTGCTCCCACATTCAGTCTGTTTACAGGTGAATAACTCAGGCCGAGCCTGATATTCGACGGAGCAAAAATTCCCCATACATCTTCCTTTCCCTTATCTACCGTTCCAAAACGGTGTTGAATATCCATTTCCAGTGTGCCTTTAACAGGCACCATCACTGTTTGATTATCCATTAGCCAATTGCTTTCAAAAGTGTTCTTAACAAATCCTGCTTTTCTGATTACAGGCGCCTGAGCGGAATCCTGGCAGTAAGCTGCGGTAACATTTATGCCCAGAATTATAACAATCATGCACAGGCTATTTATAACCAGCGATCGAACCTGTATATTCCGTTTCATAATAATTTATTTAGTTGTTTTGAGCCCCTTGTTTGATCCAGGCCAGAACAAGTGAATTAAAGTCCTTATTGACACCGCTGATCGGCATCGGCGTACCTCTCTTACCGGCCATCCATTCATACAACACGCTGGTTTGAGGATCGCTGGTATTAATAAAATTCCCGTTCAGAAGTGCATTATATGCACTGCCCGCAGACAAGTCGGGCGATTTTCCTCCCTGGCTATGGCAACCACTTACGTTGCAACTGCTGTTGAAAATGGGGATAATATCGGTTGCAAAGCTTACTGTTCTTGTGATCTCCTCTCCTGTTTCGAAAATTACGGTCTTGTCTTTATAACATCCAAGCGCTAACAGCATAATACCCAGCAAACCAATTATTCTTATATAGTGTGACATGATATTGCTTTAGATTTTATTAAACGGCCTTTATGGTTTTTTAAATCTCAATACCAGGTTAGGTTTGATTGAGTGCGCTATTTGGGCATTTTCAAAAATTGCAAAGCCAAAATACTGGTCAGCCAATGATGAAAAGTCGATATCCTTATTTTCAGTGTCCGCTGTTTTCAACGGCCGTTGAAATTCGAGTATCCAACCTTTGCCGGTATATGTGGATTTGCATACAATATCGCCTCTGCTGCCTGTGTAAGCAGTGATTGTGAGACCTGGTATGCTTTTCGGTCCAACACCATTTCCGATTCTCTGATAGTCGGTCCCAACATTCGGATCAATGGTATTGTTATCGCTTAAGGTCAATACACCTGTTGGTGAAACCGCTGTAACTAATTTGGCGGAACCTGTTGTAATTTCAGCGCCAAGGATCCAATTGTAATTCGATTTTCCAAATACTACATACTTAGGAACGGATACACTTGTTGAAGTGCCGGTAATGGTTAAAGTCTGCCTGTTATCGGCGTATGCCTGGTTGCCAGCATCGCTCTTTCTTCCATTTGGATATGTATTATCCTGATACTGGTCGTCGAACTGAAAACCTCCGTTAATTCCACCCCTTATAGATTTCCAATGCCACATATCAATTCTTTCTGTGGGATAGTTTGTAAAATGTTTACTTGATCCATCCGCGGCGGGAAGACCGGTATGGCACGATTTATAACAGGTTTGGCTATTCCATCCTGAAACAGAATTATCAATGTTCCATAACATTGCCAGCTTATCCTCGTAAAATGCAGGTCTGGTGATAGCTCCGGAAGAACTGAATGTAGGATTTCCGCTTTCCTGAAGCCAGCGTTGAGTAGCGGGATCAAAATACCATGGTTGCCTGACCAATGATTCGGTCAGGTCTGTCCATTCTGCCAGGAAATAAATGTTATTGTCATCATATGCAGACCGTAGGGTTATCGAAGGAATAATATTTCCTGTATAACCTCTGAATACGTCGCCGGTCACTTCCGGTACCGCAGTACTGAATTGAAGCTTGAGCATGTCGGCCCACATTGCATCGACAATTCCGTCAACAATCGGCGGAGTTGTAACCTTAACCGAAACAAGATCTGTTGCACTGTTTACCGGTTTAGGCAGGTCAAGAACCTGATTGTCCCTGGTGCAATAAGTAAAAGTGATAATTATCACAATTATAATAGAAATGACCAGGTATATTTTATTAAGCTTTTTCATATCGGAAACTTTAAGTTTGTCACAAAGCTATTTTTCGTGAATTGCATTTATTATGATAGCCGTCAGCGGATTCAATGAGGGTCATCAGCATTTGTTACAAAGCGCCAAAAATCTTTTCCATTTATTTCGGTCAGGGATGATCGTTACTAATTGAATGCCCGAAGCGGCCAAAATAAAGGTTCTGACATATATAATGGCACCTGAAATGACCTGGTTATTTCCAAACCAGGCTTAGCTTCGAATAGTTCTATTCTGTACACAATCAACAGATTCAGGCCTTTTTCATGTCGGAAATGCCCGGATCATGATAATTTTAAAAAGTTCAGACCTTTGTTATAGATCGACTGGTATTTTCAGGTCACAGTAATTTGAATGAAACTTTATAATTGAGAACCCTGTTTGCAAAATACAATCTCAGGATCGGGCTTATTCTGGCAATAGTTTTCCCGGGCGTTTTTGCATTCGCCCAACCCAATGCCGATTTGTTACAAATAATCCAGCGGTTCCTCCCCTTCTTTGCATTTATACTCATAATCTGGATACTCAACTACGAGGTGATAAGCTTTACTGCCTTTATGCGCGAAAAAACCAACTCGGCAAGGATCAGGCTTTATTCGCGTATCCTGATTATTTCCATTATTTCCGTACCGCTGTATTTTGTATTGGCATTCCTGTTCCGGCAAGAGGATGTAATGCTTTCCTCCCTTTATGAAAGCAACTTTTCGGCAAAGGCGTGGTTTTTTATTTGTCTGCGGATCATGCTGTTCAACGCTGGTATTATGCTGAGCAAATACCTATCGGATAGTCATAGGGAAAACCAACGCATTCTTCTGGAAAATGAAACGCTGAAAAGGGAACATATCCATGCAATTCATGAATCACTTAAACAACAGGTAGATCCCCATTTTCTGTTCAATTCCCTGAATACGCTTCAATCGCTTGTGAAGCAGGATTCTGCCCAATCGCTGCTTTTTATCTCAGAGCTGTCTGCTGTTTATCGTTATATGCTGGACCGCAGAGATAGAAATTATGTTACGATCAGGGATGAGATAGAGTTTTTGAAGTCATACTTGTACCTGTTGAAGATCAGGTTTGGAGAAGCAATACAAACCAGGATACAGGTCGGCGACGACGTGATGAAGTGCCTCATACCACCGCATACACTTCAGTTGCTGGCCGAAAACGCGGTCAAGCACAATAAACTCAGCACCAGGAAACCTCTTTTATTTGAAATCAGAACTGATGAGGATTTTTTAATAGTAACCAATAATATTGCAGCCAGGCCCGGATCGATCATCGCGTCGGGGGTTGGACTGAAAAACATCAGCAACCGGTTCAGGTTGCTCTTTGGAAAAAATGTCAGGATTGAAAGAAAATCTGACGAGTTCACAGTATTTCTACCTTTAATAAATGCAGATGAATATCCTGATTATAGAGGACGAGGCGCAGACAGCCTGGGACCTGAAACAAACACTGCAGCGATTGCGCCCTGAGTTTACAATCATTGGTGTGATTGACAGCGTTGAAACAGGAAAAGAATGGTTTTCGAAAAACACACAACCCGATATGATCTTTTCTGACATACGATTGGGTGATGGACTTGCATTCGACATTTTTGAAGAGTTTTCTATAAAAGCCCCCATCGTATTCTGCACTGCATATGATGAATATTTATTACAGGCGTTCAAAAGCAATGGAATTGACTATATCTTGAAGCCTATTAATGAACATGAAGTTGATGCCAGCCTTAAAAAGCTGCATACACTCAGGGAATATCTTTCAACAAACGATCAGGCTGCTGTTTTTAAGGCAGCAAAAGCGTTGCTGAACAATGATTATAGAAAAAGTTTCCTGGTGTCTTACCGGCAAAAACTTATTCCGGTTGAAACAGCAAACATCGAACTGTTCAGGATAAATGCAAATACCACCGAGTTGCATACGAATGATGGTAGCATGTATTCTATTCCATACACGCTGGAACAGTTGGAAACCTGCCTGGACCCGAAAAATTTTTACAGGGCAAACAGGCAGATCATTATTGCTTACAAAGCGATAACGGAAATTGAACACTATCATGAACGTAAACTACTCGTTCACCTCCGAAAGTTTAA
>DASWTK010000226.1:0-24119 GCA_036402175.1 Chitinophagaceae bacterium
GCCCCACCTGCGTGTTTCCCATCTGGGTGTGATGGTGATGAAATTCAATTCGCTTACATGGTGGTATTTTTTAAAAAGGCTGGAAAGGTTCATGGATATTTCTCCATTGATATAAAAATCATTTATGAGATATCTGTCGGCGTTAACCACCAGGCGCATCGGATTGATAATGGTGAACTTGCCAGCCGGTGTCGACATTGTTTGCACAAATGTTTCGAGACTATCGTTGGCTTCCGTTAGCGAATTCACCGTGCGGAACTTATCGTCCAGCAAAGTATCACTGATATTATCGCGCACACCGGTCAACACACGGCTTTCCCGTCCGTATTTAAACTGATTCACACCCGCGTCCAGCAACGATACGCCGATTTTCCATTCGTAATCATAATAATCATCTCCGTCTTCAAATGTTCTTACAGCCTGTGATTTTATCAGGTACTCAACTCCAAAATCGAATGCCAGTCCGGCTTGCGAATAAGTAAACAGGTCCTGAACATTTTCATTGGTGCCCTTCTCTTTCTGCCATTGGTCAAAATTTGATGAATACCCATAAGTCACCCGCGCATCGCTTAAAATGTTCTGTTGGCTGGTGGCCTTGCGAAAGCGGAGATTTTCCGCGGTCATATAAGTGCCGGCAATACCACGACTCGCTTTTACGGTAATACCAGTATTTAACCTCGCCGATGCGTTATCCAGTATAGTTCTTGCGTAACTACCAAAGATCTCGATCCAGGTGCTGCCGGTCATTGATAAATCCAAAGGACGCACAGGATCATTCAGGTTGAAGAAATCGCGTACACCAAGGATTGAATCTGAATAATAATAAGAAGCTGTTTTAGCCCTGACAAGTCCACGCAGATTTATTCCAAAACCGATAGCGTGCTTGCGATCGAGCGTAATGCGTGTATTAAAAAGGTTTGTATTGAAACTCAGTTTTGCCTTGCGGCTAAAGTCACCTGCATTGATTGAATATTTCGAATTGGCAGGATTCGATAGAAGTGAATAATCGTGGATGGTAAAAATGTTGGTGGCCGATTTCAGCTGGGTGCCAAACAATGTCACATCCCATTTTACCGGTGTGCTTACCATCGAAGCGGGATTGTTTGCTATTCCAAGACTGCCGGCATAAGGAGAGCCCTGCACCGCATGATAATTCTGGGCTGAAACGCTGAGACCAGCGAATACTAATATGGACGAAATAATCAGTTTCATAGTTTTCAAAAGGGTTCTCCATGGGTTTGCCTGATCAACCATCCTGCAACGCCCGGAAACGGTTTAAGGGAAGAGATCAGCACATTGGATAATACGGTATGACCAAAAAATCCTTGTATAAATCTACCTATCCGCATCCGTCCTGCAAAATGCTTTTTCCACTGCCCGGAATAATTTTTTTCCACTTCATCGCGGTTTTCGCCGTTTCTGAAATATTCATTCATTTCATTGAATGCAAGCTTGCCAGCATGCAGCGCCATACTCATTCCATTTCCACAAAGTGGAGTAATCATTCCCGCCGCATCGCCTACCATCAATATGTGGTCTTCCACCAAAGTTTTTCTTTCAAAACTGATCTGTGAAATTACTACCGGCTCCTGCATCAGGAAATCGGAATTGCTAAATATTCTTTGCAGGAATGGATTTTTACAAAGTACTTCCTCTTCCAGTTTTTTTATGGAATTGTCGCACTTTTTAAGATTTTCAGCCGTAGTCAGATAACACAGGCAACATTTATCATCTTCAATTCTCGATATGCCGCAATAACCATTGCTGAAATTATGCAGCGCTATTCGATCGGCCGGGTGATCTGTTCTTATATGATATTTTACACCAATATAATTGTTCAGCTTGTTGGGTTTATGACGGATGAACGACCTGTTCCATTTTACATCCAGGTTGCTTCGTTTTCCAAAGCTTCCTGCCACCATCTTCGCATGTATTAAACCCGGCTGTGCTTTGTCGTGGTTCATAGTCTGCAAAGTGAATTCTGATCCGTTGAATGTGGCGTCTGTGACCTTTATTCCGTCTGCAATAATTGCGCCTTCCCTTTTGGCAATCGATGCCAGCTGCTGATCAATAGTGTATCGGCTAATTCCAAATCCTCCCAACGATAGACTGTGTTCAATTGTATTACCGCTGGGCGATGATATCAGCACTTTTTTTATAATAGGAAGGTTCATATCGCTAAGCGGAAGTCCCAGGTCTTCAAGGAAATTCCAGCTTTCAAGACTGATATACTCGCCACACACACGATGAAATGGATAATGTTCTTTTTCAAACAGGATTGTACTATAACCAGCACGGGCGGATTGGATTGACAACGCAAGTCCGCCCAGGCCGCCGCCTATTATAGCTACATCGTATGAACCTTGTATTCTCATGTGTGCTGATGCGCAAGTCTGCGGATCATTACTGTAACCAGCCAACGAAATGCCCACTTCCATTCAATAGAGCAGTTTACCAGCCCGGCCTGCTGCATCAGTGTAGTTAATTCTTTTTTAGAAAAACCCCTTAATACCGATAAAGGTGCGTCATTCTTTACAAGATACGATCTGGAAAAAACGGCGGTCAGGAGTTTTATTGAATGATACGCAAGCGGATGGCGATGCAGGTCGTTGATAAAAAAACCTGCACCCGCGTTATCATTCATCCACTTGAACATGCCGGTAAGTTCTTCGTCGGTAAAATGATGACAGAAGAGTGAACTGAAGATGATGTCGGGTTTGTTGTTGAACGTTACTTCCCTGTAATCAGAACACAACCATACTGCTTCATCCATGGTTGTATTTGTATTTGCAATCTGAATGCAGTGTGGATTGATATCGATTCCGATATAGGACGCACGAATATTTTTATCTTTTAACCATTTTGAGATCGCCCGAAGGTTATCACCTCCTCCGCATCCGATCTCGCAGATCACCGGATTTTTTAAGGCATCAGCTTTCCCGTTTTCAAATTGATCCAGTATTTTCTTAACCCCGCTGATTGTTATTGCATGTCCTCCCAACCAGGTATTAATAACGTTCAACTCCTCCATATTGCGTTTGATATCAGCAAACGGAATATCACTGGCATCCAGCAATTCTGGTTTGTATGAACGCTTACTGAAAGAAGGCATTAATATGAAGCTAAGAAAGTTTCCATTGTCAGTCCCGGGCCAAAAGCAGCTGCGAAAATCTTCTGGCCATCTATGCCGGCTGTCTGATGAGCGTTGTGCATCATTTCTTTCAATACAAATAGAATGGTGGGCGACGACATGTTGCCGTATCTTCTGAGTACATCGTACGATGCATCCAGTTCGCCATTGTGCAGTTCAAGGCTTTTATGAATAGATTCAAGGATGCGCTTGCCGCCCGGATGAATACACCATTGTGAAACGGCTTTTTTGTCTGTTCCCGCAAACTGCAACGCGCGTTCAACCAGTGGTTCGAAATCTTCCTGCAGCAATTCAGGTATATATCCGCTGAGCGTCATTAAAAATCCACTGGATGATAATTCCCATGCCATGTCTTTTTTTCCTTTGGCAACAACTTCTGAATAAAAACTGTCGATCCTCAATCCACGGGTGGTGGCCCGGTCCGGCATAACAAGCATGGCCGCGCTGCCATCACCAAACAACAGGCTTGATGCGATATTGTCCTGCGTTGCTTCGCGCTGGAAATGAAGTGTGCACAGTTCGGTACAAACGATCATCACTCTCGCGTGATCATCATGCCTGCAAATGGCATCAGCCATTTTTAATGCATGAATGGCCGCATAGCAGCCCATGAAGTTTACAGACGTACGGTAAATATTTTTCGGAAGGTCCATTAGTTCCATTACCTGAAGATCAAGTCCGGGAGCGCTCATGCCTGTGCAACTTACCGTGATCAGATGTGTGATCTCGTGATCGTGCAATTTTCCATCGAGGCAATTACGGATGGCATCAATTGAAAGTGGTGCCGCAAACCGGTTGAACCAGCTCATTCTTTGTTCAAGCGAAGGGAATGGTTCAAGATTTTCGCTTTGCGGATAGAATTTCCATTCGGAGATCGGACGGCTGTAATCGCGTATCACCGAATAGCGCGTATCAATTCCGCTATGATTGTATAAAAATCGAAGCTTTCGCGCTTCTCTTTCATCCAGCGCGTATACCTGTTGCATGAAGTCGAGAATCCTGCCCTGGTTGTGCCTGTGCGAAGGAACTGCTGTGCCTATTGAAACGATCCTGCTCAATTAATCCTGTTTATGATCATGATGAAAAAACAAACGGTGGTGCAAACAGCGGCCAGTACATTCATCATAAGGCTATTCCTGAAGTTGGCATGCTGTTCATTCTGCCATACTTTCTTCATCCATTGTATAAAAAACCATACCATCGGGCCCATGCATAGAACAAACAAATAAAACGGTCGCAGATCACCTTTTTCGTTAAACAGCAGAAACATTGCAATTGTTGAAATGGTGAATACCAACGCGCAAAAAATGAATGTTCCTCTTTTCCCCAATAAGTAGCTGATAGTGGTAACTCCATCAGCTTTATCATCTTCATGCTGATAGATCTGCGTCAAAGGATAATAACCTCCGATCAGGCAGGCTGCCGCGATGATGCCCCACAATGGTACGTTGAAACTGTGGTCGTGGCTGCTTCCATGATAAGATAAAAGAAAAACAAGCGCTCCCTGGAAAATAACCACCACCAGATAACCTGTTACAGGGTATTTCTTTAATCTTATACCGCGATAACTATACGCCCTGGATGCAAGAATGTATAACAAAATGCCGGCTGCAAAATAAGGCGTGATGAGAAAACTGATTGTCACCGCGGCGACATCCATCACAATTGAAGCATAAAATAATTGACGCGTTGGTTGCAATGGCTTTTTTAGTCCGCCAATGGGTCCGGAATCCCTGTCCATATACGAATTATATCCATTGCTGGATGGATATACCAATACGTGGAGAATGAAGAATACCAGTAATGCGTTGGTTATATCAATTTGCGGAACCTGGCTTACCGCGAAAAGGTAAACAGGCATTAAAAAAACGGAGAAGTGAAAGCGAAGTAACTGTAACGTGGACTTTTGCAACATAGAAACAGGCACCATTAAACGATGCCTGTTTTAAAGTTAGATCAATTCATTGAGTGAAGTGCAACCCTATTGCCTTCTGTGTCTTCAATCAATGCCCAATAACCAAGCTGCTGCTCAGGGGCAACCGCTTTTTTCTCAACCAGTACCTTACCACCCGCGCTGGAAACTTTATTTAAAACAACGGATAGATCAGGTTCGCAATTCAGGTATACCAGTGTGCCGTTTGAATTTGGCTGATAGAACTCAGGGTTGTGTACGATAGCGCCACCACGACCACCGTTTTGAAAATCGTACAGCAGGAATCCCATGCGGGCGGGCCCCATCTGATTTTCGGGCATCTGAAAATTAAAAAGGGTTTCGTAAAATTTCTTTGCGCGTTCAAAATCGCTGACAGGAATTTCGAACCAGTTGATGGCGTGGGTTGGGATGTTCATAAACAGAGTTTGAAGGTAATTTACAAAAATTAGTCAGGTTGGGGTTTCAACAGGAGTTGTTAACTTTCACGTATGAAACGGCTGCTCTTATTTATTTTGATTTCCTGCTTCGTTTTTAATACAGAAGCGCAGATCAAATCGTTCAGATTCGCATTTATCTCAGATACCCATATCGGATCGCCCAATGGTTCCGCAGAGGAAGACCTCAGAAGAACTGTCAGAGATATCAACCAGATGAACGATATCGCTTTTGTAGTGATCACAGGTGATATCACAGAACTTGGCACATACGAAGAACTGCGTGTGGCCAAACAGATACTCGACAGCCTCGACGTGCCCTATTATATCATTCCGGGAAATCATGATACCGGATGGAGTGAAAGCGGCGGCTTCGGATTTCAGCAAACATTCGGCAACGACAAATTCCAGTTCGATTATAACGGCGTCCGTTTCCTGGGATGCGCATCAGGACCGTATGTCAGGATGAGCGATGGGCATGTTCCCCGCGACGCGGTCATCTGGCTTGAAAATGTACTGAATAAAACACCTTCCGGTCAGCCCGTGATCTTCCTGAATCATTACCCGCTCGACAACGGACTCGATAACTGGTACGATATTACAAACCGCCTTAAAAAACACAATACCATTCTTGCGCTTTGCGGTCACGGACATTCGAATCGGAAAATGAACTTTGAAGATATACCCGCGATCATGGGCCGTTCAAACCTGCGCGCGAAAGCTGCTATCGGTGGATACAACCTGGTTGATATAACAAACGACTCAGCCATCTTTCATGAGCGCCATCCTGAAAAGGAAACATTGCCTGCATGGGCAAGAGTAAAAACGGGTGACAGAAAATACGATGAGGAAAAAATGTTCCCGCGTCCTGATTATTCAGTGAACGATGACTACAGGTTCGTGAAACCGAAATGGACGTTCCGGTCAGAGTCAAACGTGATCTCTACTCCGGCTGTTGTTAACGACCTTGTGATCTTTGGCAATCAGCAGGGCAGGGTAGAAGCATTGTCCTTAACGGACGGAAAAAAGCAATGGTCATTCAAAACCGGGGCATCCATATTTTCATCGCCCGCGGTCTCTGACGATAAAGTTGTTCTTGGATCTGCCGATGGACATATTTACTGCCTGCGGGCAAAGAACGGAAAACAGCTATGGAAATTTAAAACAGGAGCTGCTGTTTTAGGAGCGCCATTGATAGACAGTAACATAGTTTACATCGGCGGAAGCGATCACAGGATCCGTGCGCTTGACCTGGTATCAGGTAAAGAGATCTGGTCATTCAATGGTTTATCAGGACCTGTTGTCAGCAGACCGCTGCTGTACCAGGGAAAGGTAATAGTTGGCGCATGGGATACTTACCTCTACGCATTGAATAAACAAACAGGACAACTTGAGTGGAAATGGAACAATGGTTCTTCGATCAGAAATTATTCGCCTGCTTCGTGTATTCCGGTTGCGGCCGACGGACTTGTTTATGTAGTGGCGCCCGACAGGTTTATTACAGCTATTGACGCGTCTACCGGTGCCACAGCCTGGCGCAGCAACGCTTCAACGGTAAGAGAATCTCTTGGAATATCTGCTGATGGGAAACTGGTTTATGGGAAAACGATGAACGATACGCTTGTAGCTTTCAGAACCGGGCGTGAACTGCAACCGGCTGCATGGAAAATGAATTGCGGTTACGGGTACGACCATGTGCCGTCCATGCCGGTTGAGCAGGATGGAATGGTGTTCTTTGGAACACGATCGGGAGTAGTGTATTGCATTGATCCGCTACAGCAGAAAATTGCATGGAGATACAAACTCGATAATTCAATGGTGAATACGGTTCGCGTGCTGAGCAGGCAGCAGGTTGTAGTTTCCACAATGGATGGAAAGGTTAGCCTGCTGGAAGTGTCATCACCTCCTTCCGCGGCTAATCAGCCATAACACCAATCCAATAATCGCAACAACTACAATAACTCCAACCCATACTCCAGCCTGGAATATATCGCCAATCACCTCACATGACGAAAGAAAGGTGACAAACAGGAGCAAACAGCCATAGATAAGCGCATTTTGTTTCATACAAGCGTTTATCGTGGGTATGCAAAAACCTTACCGCCGGGGAATTAATTATACAAGCATTCTCAATGGCTCTTCCAGGAGTTTCTGCAATGTTTGAAGGAAGGCAGCACCTGTAGCTCCATCCACTACCCGGTGATCGCAGCTCATCGTGACCTTCATTACATTGCCAATCCTGATCTGGCCGTCTTTCACTACGGGAACTTCCTGGATTGCGCCGATCGCAAGTATGCACGCGTCGGGCGGATTGATGATGGCAGTGAATTCATCAATGCCAAACATTCCGAGGTTGGAAATGGTGAATGTATTTCCTTCCCAGTCTGCTGGTTGCAGCTTTTTATCTTTTGCTCTTTGCGCGAATTCTTTTACTTCACCAGCAATCTGGCTCAGCGTTTTTGTATCGGCAAATCTCACCACGGGCACCAGCAAACCTTCTTCCACTGCTACGGCTACGCCAATATTCACATGATGATTATGACGTACCTTATCACCCATCCAGCTGCTGTTCACCTGTTGATGCTGCTTCAGCGCAAGCGCGCATGCTTTCAGCACCATGTCGTTATAAGATATTTTAACCGGAGAGATTTCATTCAGTTTAGCCCTGCTCTCTACCGCTTTATCCATATCAATGCTCATGGTAAGATAGAAATGCGGCGCGCTGAATTTGCTTTCAGCCAAACGCTTCGCTATCACCTTGCGCATTTGAGAAACAGGAACATCTTCGAAACTGACCTGACCCTGAACTGCAGGCGCGGTGCGTTGAGCACCCTGTGTAGCCGGTTGTGCCTGGCCGGTAGCCTGTTGCGGTTTGAAGTTCTCTACATCCTTTTTTACTATCCTTCCATCATCGCCGCTTCCCTGAACAGCACGCAGATCAATGCCTTTTTCAGCAGCCAGTTTTTTCGCAAGCGGTGATGCTTTCACCCTGCCATTTCCCGATGTGCTTCCATTAATTGTCTCTGCATGATCAGGCTGGGGTGCTGCCTGTTCCGCCGAAGCATTCGCGGCCGGTTGCGCGGCCTGATCACTTGCCCCTGCGGGAGCAGCCGACTTTGCAGAAAGTATTTTATTGATATCAACTTTAGATTCATCACCAATGATAGCAAGCAGTTCATTTACCACGATCCGGTCACCTGCCTTAGCTCCCTGGTGCAGCAACTTCCCTTCCTTATAGCTCTCAAGTTCCATGGTAGCTTTGTCGGTCTCGATATCTGCCAGCACATCACCTTTCTTAACACTATCACCCACATTCTTATGCCAGGCAGCTATTACGCCCTCGGTCATGGTGTCGCTTAATCTTGGCATCAGTATCACTTCTTCCATTTTCGAAAGATCCATGGCAGGGGATTCCTGTTTTTGCTGAGCCTGCCCGGTTTGTGATTTAGCCTGAGGAGCTTCCTGCGCTTTGGCGGCGGGAGCCTCCTGTTTTTCCTTCGCAGCCGGCTTTTCAATAGTTGCCGGTGCATTCTCGCCTGATCCTTTAACCAGTCCCGTAATATCTTCTCCAGGGGCTCCGATAATAGCCAACAGGTCGTTCACCTGCAGTTTTCCACCCTTGTCTATTCCTATGTGCAGGAGCGTTCCATCCTTATAACTCTCCAGCTCCATGGTCGCTTTGTCGGTTTCCACTTCGGCCAGCAGGTCCCCTTTCTTAACGGGATCGCCTACTTTTTTATGCCAGGCTGCAATAACGCCTTCTGTCATCGTATCGCTCAGGCGGGGCATAAGAATCACTTCAGCCATAATTAAACAATGATTTATGAGCGCCGAAATTAGTTAATTATTGAATATTGACCCTTGGGGATTCTGCACGGCAGTACTATAAAGTACGCCAGTTAATAAATGAGCCGGGAGAAATATTACCATCGGTAAGGTATTACCGATAAAAATTCCTTTTTTAAAGCTCAAATCAACCCCAATGTCGTCTATAAGTGCATTGTACCCAGCAAATCCGGCCGATGTTCCCGTATCCCTTACCCAACCTGGCGCAGCATTTAAAAAAGAAGTGCTGAAAGTGATGGGATCCATTCTTTTATTCTTTGTGGTTTATATCCTGCTGATCATTCTATCGGTAGCGCTTGCCGCGGCCTGCGCTTACGCGGGAGTGATGCTTATCATCGCCGCGCCAAAGTTCATTACCCTCATGATAGGACTGGGCCTGATCGGACTGGGGATCCTTGTAGTAGTATTTCTGTTCAAGTTCATTTTCGCGGTATCAAGAGAGAATTTGTCGGGATATGTTCGCATCACCGAAGCCGAGCAACCTGAATTGTTCGCTTTTATTCGCCAGATAACAGAAGATACTCAAACACATTTCCCAAAGAACATATTCATTTCTGCCGATGTGAACGCATCTGTATTTTATAACTCAAGCTTCTGGAGCATGCTTTTCCCGGTAAAAAAGAACCTGGTAATAGGACTCGGACTTGTAAATAGCGTAAATCTTAGTGAATTTAAAGCGGTGATGGCCCACGAATTTGGCCATTTTTCGCAACGAAGCATGAAGCTTGGCAGCTTTGTATACAATGTGAACCGTGTTATTTTCAATATGCTGTTCGATAATAAAAGCTATCGCGCGTTCATCAACCGCTGGGCTGAAGTTGATGGCATCTTCGCATTGTTTGCGCGCCTCACTTTTAAAATTGTTACCGGCATACAATGGATACTTAGACAGATGTATGGGTTCATTAACAGAAATTACATGGGCCTGTCGAGGCAAATGGAATTTCATGCCGATGCTGTCTCTGCAAGCATCAGCGGTAGTTCCAATCTCATCAACGCGCTTCGCCGGATTGAAGTCGCCAATGCGTGTTATAACGCCGTTATTGATAAATACAATGAGTGGTACAAACAGAAGATAGTAGGCAGTAATGTTTATCCCGACCAGCAGTGTGTGATGCAGCGCTTTGCGGTGCAGCGCAAGTTGCAACTGGATGATTCCGGTTTACCTGTGCTGGATGAAGAATTTTTTAAAACCTCCAATTACAGTCGCGTTAACTACAAGGATCAATGGGCATCGCATCCTGCCAGGCCCGATCGCGAAGCACACCTGCGGGGATTGAACGTTGATGGAGATACGAGGAAGGATACGGCCTGGACACTCTTCAGGGATAAGGAACAACTGCAGGAACTGCTGACATCCAAACTATACGATGGAGTGGAGATTCAGGAAAACACCGTAACCTTTCAGCCAAAACAATTTGAGGACAGGTACGTCCGCGAAGAAAATTTCTATTCTTATCCCTGGGAATACAATGGCTTTTACGATGGAAGGCGGATCGCGGAATTTGACGTTGAATATGCCACACGAAACGCGGTTCCATCACAATTCTCCAAAGTCGGCTTTGATTCAATTTTCAGTAATGAAAATGCATCACTTGCTAAAAAGATCGAATTTCTGGAAGCGGATATAGCTACGATGAAGGCTATTGCCGACAAATCACTCTATGCAAAAACGTTCGATTTTGATGGCGAAAAGTATTCACGGCAGGAAGCGCCTGCAGTGCTTGCAAAGCTGGAAGCCGAGCTTGAGCAACTTATAAGAAAGCAAAAGGAAAATGATGAAAGCGCGTTCAGGTTCTTTTATGCCATTGCTTTATCGGACGGCAGCGCGGGTAAACTGAAGGATTCCTATACAGCCATGTATAACCGAAGGAAAGAAGACGATGTTTTTTATAACGATTGCAACGCGCTGCTTGATCTTTTAAAGCCGCTTTACGATGGGGAACAAATCACACATGAACAGGTTGATCACATCATTGCTGAATTGAAGAACAATCACGAGACCAAACTCAAAAATAACCTCCGGTATTTGTCGAAGGAAGGTGTATTTGAAGGCAATGCCGAATACTCTGCATTACTGAAAAAATTTCAGGAAAGTCATTATGTTTATTTCTCTGACGGGAGTTTCTTTGACAATGAATTTTCAGAGGTGCGCCAGCTTATTTTCGAAGGCTGTGAGCAACTCTCTGAATACAGGTTTAAGCAGACCAAACAATTGCTGGAAGATCAGATAGCCATTTGCAGATCCAGGCTTTGATGTTTGAAAAAGTTATAAATAACAAATAACATTTTTAATAGTCCAGCTCAAGATTCAGCTTATCTTTTAATTCCTTAACAAGTGGGTATTGCTCGATGATCTTGAAGTATTGCTGTTTTCTGCTCAGCGGCGCGTCAGTGGCAATTGAATTTGAAGCAGGTTTCTCTTCAAGGAGGATCGTGAATGATATCTGTTTGTTGTTGAAATATTGCTGAATGAATTCCAGCAGTTTCAGCCGCTCACCTTCAATGAACCGCTGTGAAATATTGTCGGGGCTTACGATCTCAAAAGTTTTTTCATCTTTCATTCTCAGCTCAGACACGCCAAATCCCTGAACAGCCGAATTTTTGTTGTCGCGCAGCTGTTGCTGGAACAATCCCCATACCTGGTGCAGCTCTTCCTCTGTCAGTGGTTTGGCAAGCATTGAAGACGAAATGCCGTTGGCAGTGGAAACCCGCTTTCTGATCTTATCGAGTGAGGATATCTTTTTACCGGGTTCAGGCAGCACGGCTGTTTTGCTTTCCACCTTTGCCGGCTCTGGTGCCGGTGTTTGTATGATCAGCTTCGGCCCGGCGGTTAAAGTGGCGGGTTCCGCTGATGTGGTGGCAAATGCTGTTGATTCAGTTGTGAATTGAGAACCATTAGTTTCATTTCCGGCAAAAGAAGCTGTGGAATCTTTTGATGCTGTTTTCTGGTTTGTTCGGATCGCTCTTATCGGAGTAACCCTGAAGCCAACCGCCGGCTCATTCAATTTTTTTTTACTGCCTGCTTCGGCTGTAGATAATTGCAAAGCCTGCTGAAGGTAACAGAGCTTAATCAGCGCAAGTTCAAGGTGTAGTCTTTTGTTGCGCGCCGCTTTATAGTTGATCTGCGCATCGTTCAGGATATTCAGTGCGCTGACGAGATAAGATATATTGATCTTTTTGGCGGCAGAGTAATATTTGTCGCGAAAAGTTTCCACCACTTCCAGCAGGCTTGCGGCCTTTTCATCTTTACATACCAGCAGGTTTCTCATGAATTCAGCGAAACCTTCCAGCACCAGGTCGCCCTCAAATCCTTTCCGGTTGATATCGTCGTATAACAGCATAGCTCCCGCAAGATCCTGTTGCTGCAGAAAATCCATCATGCGGAAATAATAATCCGCGTCAAGGATATTGAGGTGCTCAAGTGTATTCTGGTAGGTTACCTCACTGTTGGTGAAACTCACGATCTTGTCCAGAATGCTCAATGCGTCGCGCATGCAGCCTTCACTCTTCTGTGCTATGACCTGCAATGCCGCGGGTGCCGCTTTGATGTTTTCCTTATTGCAGATCTCCTGCAAATGATCAACGGTATCGTTGATGGTGATCCGCTTGAAATCAAAGATCTGGCACCTGCTTAGAATCGTTGGAAGGATCTTATGCTTTTCAGTTGTAGCAAGAATGAATATGGCATAAGGCGGTGGTTCTTCCAGCGTTTTAAGGAACGCGTTGAAAGCCGATGAGCTGAGCATGTGTACCTCATCGATGATATACACTTTGTATTTGCCGGCCTGGGGAGCAAACCTCACCTGTTCAACAAGCGTGCGGATATCATCCACCGAATTATTGCTGGCAGCGTCGAGTTCATGTATGTTCAAAGAAGTTCCTTCATTGAAGGAGACACAGGAATTACAAGTGTTGCAGGCTTCTCCGTCGGGCGTGCGCTGTTCACAGTTGATGGTTTTGGCAAGTATCCTGGCGCAGGTTGTTTTTCCCACACCTCTCGGACCGCAAAAAAGGAACGCGTGTGCAAGCTGGTTATTCCTGATGGCATTCTTCAGGGTAGTGGTTATGTGTGCCTGCCCAACCACGGTGCTGAAATTCTGCGGGCGGTACTTCCTCGCTGAAACAATGAATTTATCCATACCACTGCAATTTAGTATTGAATATTGAACAAGGGATGCCCAATGTTGGCGGTTGCCCCGGATTTTGAAGATGCGGGGGAAATTCGTTAATAAATTAACGGGCTCAGCTTTTTAGTTCACCGGGGGATGCGGCTTGAATTCTTTTGTTTTATCAAACAGGCAGCGGTATGTTTTTAATCTCCTGGTAATAAATGTATCACCAATCGATTCTGCCACATTGATCATTTTGGGGTTGAAGTCGCCGATCCATTGCATTTCATAATCCTGGTAAGCTGTCTGGGGCTGAATGATCTTAGCCGATTCAACGATCATAAAGGCATCGATGCCCGATCCCTGGAACTCCGGAACGATCCCGAATATAATTCCAAGGAAGCGCGAACACGGACGTGTTCTTTTATACCAGAGAAATTTCAATTTGTGGAACAGGTCGAATTTTCCATTGAGGTATTTGAACCATTGGTTCAGGTCGGGCAGGTTGATGAAGATCGCGATGGGTTTATCGTGGTGATAGGTGAACCACACAATGCGTTCATCCATCACCGCTTTCATTTTTTTGAACATGATCAACGCCTGGTCCTTTTTAATTTCTTTCAGTCCGCCATGACCAGCCCACGCCTCGTTGTAAACAATTGTAAAATCCTCCGCAAATTTTTCCAGTTGATCCTTTCTGACATGTATCGCCTTGAATGCGGGATCACCGGCGAACCTGGCGTGACGTGAAAGGAGTTTTTCGGGCACCGGGGTCTGTACCGCGCGGCCAATACATATCTGGTTGAAAAAAGTTTTGAAACCGTAATTCTCAAAAAGCTGCTGGTAATAGGGCGGATTATAGTTCATGCAATAGAGTGGCGACTGAAAACCTTCGACAAGCAGTCCCCACCAGCGATCTCTTTCTCCGAAATTGATGGGGCCATCCATGGCGTACATCCCTTTGCCTCGTAGCCAGTGAGCTGAAACGTCAAATAACATATCGGCGGCCTGCTGACTGTTGATGCAATCAAAAAAACCGATGCCGCCAACCGGGCCTTCGTCGCCCTTGTTTTTGTACTTCTTATTTACAAACGCGGCGATTCGTCCGATGAGATCACCTTCATCATTTTTGAGTATCCATCGTTTCACTTCACCAAAACGAAAGGCCTTGTTCTTTTTCGGATCGAATACAAAGTTCACATCATTATCCAGCGGCCTTATATAATTTGGATTCCCCTTATTGATCAGAACATTTACCAGTATAAAATCGCGGGCGGTTTTTTTGTTTGTTACCTCCAGGAGTTGCATGCGCAAAAATAAGGGTTTCGGGTTTTGGGTTTCGGGTTTCGGGTTTTCCAAAGTAGAAGCTGCGTAATAATATTATTATTGAGGGGATTCAATAATCATGCTTAGAAAATTATTATTGGAATAATTCCATTAATAAACGTAAGCCTCCATTTTGGAAAACCCGAAACCGGAAACCGGAAACCCAAAACTCAAAACCCAAAACCCAAAACTCATTTCACCGCCAACCGCTGCTCGCGGATCGCAGGATTCGGGAACATCTTGGGAGCGATTTTGCTGTCATGTCCGTAGATATCGTGGCGGAAATTCATCTTTCCGGTTTCATCAACCCAGGCGGTATAATAGGTGATGAATACTGGAATGGGATCTTTCAGCTTTACGAATTTTTCTTTTCCACTATTCATGGCTTCATTTATTCTTTCAGGTGTCCATGAAGGATCATTCCTGAGCAGGTAGTTAGCCATTTTCGTGGGATCGCTCAGTCGTATGCAACCATGACTGAACGCGCGTTGCGTGCGTTTGAAAAGTTCTTTCGCCGGAGTATCATGAAAATAAATATTAAAGCTGTTCGGGAACAGAAACTTGACCTTTCCAAGTGAGTTCTTTCCACCCGGCTTCTGCCTGATCTCCGGCGTACCGTCTTCACCTGTTCCAGTGATCTCCATATTCTGCTCTTCGAGGTAATTGGGATTTTTTTCTATTTCGGGCAGGATCTCTTTCTCAACGATGCTTTCGGGCACATTCCAATGCGGACTGAATACTACCTGGTTCAGGTTCCCGGTGAACATCATGGTATTATGACCTTCCTTTCCTACCACTACATCCATGTCAAATGCTTTCTGGGTTCCTTCCCAAACATGCAGCACAAATTCCGGAATGTTCACTACTATCAGGTTTCCATCGGGCCTGGAAGGCATCCATCGCATGCGATCCATATTTATCAATATCTGCTGTATGCGTTGCAGCGCGGGTACGTTCATTTCTTTGATCACGGCCTGGGTAATGATGCCATCTTCTTTCAAACCATGACTTGCCTGGAAAGATCTGATAGCACTCTCCAGGGTATCGCTGAAAACCGAGCTGGTATCATTTGCCGGCAATTCACCGGTTGCCTGCAGTCTTTTTTTAATACTTACAATAACCGGTGATGAAGTTCCGGGCTTGATTGATTTTTCTGAAGTAACTACAGGCTGCCATCCACCTTTTGACTGGATCTCCAGATACCTGGCCAGTTGATCTTTCAGCTTTGCATAACCTTCGTTCACATCATCGTAATATTTATTGTCCTTATGCTTCTTGGTGACCAGCGAATCTGCCAGGTACATCGCGTCCAGTCGTTTCGCAGGAATAAATCTTTCCAGCTCTTTGCGTTTTACGTAACCTTTCTCATAATTCTTCAAAGAATATTCAATAAAATGCTGGGTAAGGGTAAGCTCTGTATTAAGGATCGATTTATCGGATGCGCTTACATTCAGGTCATCTTCAAGAATGAGGGCGTCCATTCTTCTTTCCAGTTTTTTATCGTTCAGCGTTGTATCATCCGAATAAGCCGTATGATATTCGTGTAAGTTCCAGAAACCACGTGCTTGTTCGGTCAGTCCGTTTCCTGCAAACCACGCATACTGATAATTGCGGCTGTTGTAAAAGCTCCGCATTCTTCTGATAATGGAATCGGAAGGCTTTTTCAGCGATATATAATTTTCGAGCGCCATGCTATCCATAAACAGATCGGTATAGGAGTTCGATTCTGTAATGGTCACATCCCTTTTGGTTACTTTTTTCTCCAGTTCTGATTTGGGGCCACTATCGCCGCTTTCGGAACTACCGCCTATGCTGTTGCAAGCAATAAACAGGCTGCATACCGCAGCCCAGGTAAATAAATGTTTCATATTAAATGAAGTTTTGCAAAAAGAATGCCGCCCAATATCTTTTCATAATTTCCCCTCCCCCCCTTACCTTTGCAGCCGATTTTATAGGCCCTGATCATTGAAGGGATATAAAACCACTAAAACTTCTTAAAAATCACTTCTGATATGCCAAATGTTGGTAAGATCAAACAGATCATTGGTGCGGTAGTGGATGTGCAGTTTGAGGGCAAACTCCCCGAGATTTACAATGCATTGGAACTTAAAAGGCAAAATGGCGAGGTACTGGTTCTTGAAGCCCAGCAGCACCTGGGTGAGGACAGTGTTCGCTGCATAGCCATGGACGGAACCGAAGGCCTTGTGCGCGGAATGGAAGTTGTGGATACAGGCGCTGCCATAGCAATGCCTATCGGCGAAGAGATCAAAGGCCGCCTTTTTAATGTAACAGGAGATCCGATCGATGGATTACCAGCCGTTTCAAAGGTCAATGGTCGCCCTATTCACAGCAAACCCCCTGCTTTTGAGAACCTTAGCACCGCTACAGAAGTGCTTTTCACTGGTATTAAAGTAATTGACCTCATAGAACCCTACGCCAAAGGTGGTAAGATCGGTCTGTTCGGTGGAGCGGGCGTGGGTAAAACCGTTTTGATCCAGGAACTGATCAACAATATCGCCAAAGCATATTCCGGTTTATCAGTGTTTGCAGGAGTAGGAGAGCGTACCCGTGAGGGGAACGACCTGATGCGTGAAATGATCGAAGCCGGCATTATGAAATATGGCGACGAGTTCAAGCACAGCATGGAGAAAGGTGGATGGGATCTGAGCAAGGTGAACATGGAAGAGCTGAGAGAATCTAAAGCGACCTTTGTATTCGGACAGATGAATGAGCCTCCAGGCGCACGCGCAAGGGTGGCGCTGAGCGGACTGACCATTGCGGAATACTACAGGGATGGAGATGGACAGGGTCGTGGTCGTGATATCCTGTTTTTCGTTGACAATATCTTCCGTTTTACCCAGGCGGGATCTGAAGTATCGGCGCTGCTGGGACGGATGCCGTCAGCGGTGGGTTACCAGCCTACGCTGGCAACCGAAATGGGCCTGCTGCAGGAACGCATCACATCTACAAGAAACGGTTCAATCACATCGGTACAAGCGGTTTACGTACCTGCGGATGACCTTACCGATCCGGCTCCGGCAACAACATTCGCCCACCTCGACGCTACAACGGTTCTTAGCCGTAAAATTGCTGACCTTGGTATCTATCCGGCTGTGGATCCGTTGGATTCCACATCCCGTATCCTGATGCCGAAGGTGGTAGGTGACGCGCATTACGATTGTGCCAACCGCGTAAAACTGATCCTGCAACGATATAAAGAATTACAGGACATCATCGCGATCCTTGGATTGGATGAACTGAGCGATGAGGATAAACTGATCGTTTCCCGTGCAAGAAAAGTGCAACGTTTCCTTTCTCAACCATTCCACGTAGCGGAAGCCTTTACCGGCCTGAAGGGTGTGCTGGTTCCGATTGAAGAAACAATCCGTGGCTTTAATATGATCATGGATGGGGAAGTGGATGAGTATCCCGAAGCTGCCTTCAACCTGGTTGGAAGCATCGATGATGCGATTGACAAGGGTAAGCGATTAATGGCACAGGCGCAGGGTTAATTATAATATATATGAATTTAGAAATATTAACTCCGGAACGAAAGCTATTCAGCGGCGATGTGTACGGCGTTCAATTACCGGGAGTAACCGGCTTGTTCGAAGTATTGGAAAAGCACGCCCCACTGGTTAGCGCATTGAAGGCCGGTAAGTTGAAAGTGCTGAAGGACAAGAACAATCACCTTGCATTTTATGAAATTCAAAGCGGATTTGTTGAAGTCATCAACAATAAAGTAACAGTTCTGGTTGAAGGCGCACGCGCCCTTGAATAATATCCAAAATTACCGACCGGCTTTCCAAAGGAACGGGTCCATGATCCTCGAAAAATTATCACCCATCAGCTTCGGCTGATGGGTTTTTTATTTGGTATTCAATTTGAGTCAGTTACTTGATGTTCTACGATTTTATCACAAAAGCTATTCAAATGAAGAAGCAAATATTGACGGTGGCTGCCTTTGTGATGCTGGCGGTGCTGACAGGTTGTGTGCGTGATCCTTTGAAAGATATGTCAGAGGAAGAAAGCAGGATTTATATCACTAACTATGATACCGCAATCAGTTATTCCAATTACAGCACATTCAGCATAGCCGATTCGGTGGCGGTAATTCAGAACAATCAGCTCAGATCGCGCGAGCGCACGCAGTACGATGTTCAATTTGTTGCAGCCGTAACCGCTGCATTGCAGCAACGTGGGTTTACGAAAGTCGACAACACACAGAATCCCGACCTGGGCGTTACGATCAGCAGGATCATTAATACTGCGACGGGAGTAGTCAGCTATACCGACTATGGCGGCTATTACAATAATTACTGGGATCCCTATTACTGGGGCGCGCCGGGTTATGGTTATTATTTTCCCACTTATTATGGCGTATACCAGGTTAGTGAATCAGCCATTGGCATCGATATATTCGATCTTAAGAATAAAGCGCAGAATAATGTGATACGATCTGTTTGGAGCGGTCTTATCCGCGGTTCAGGAATTTTCAGGAGTGAAAATGTGAGCTCGCAGGTCATGGCTCTATTTGAACAATCACCTTATTTGAGAGCGTTATAAAATTGATGATATATGAAGTGTTTAAAAATAACGATGCTTCTTCAGCTTATATTAATGCTGAATATGGCAGCGAATGCTCAGCAGGGACAATTCCGGGCCGACCTGAATTACACTGTTGGGTTGCCGTTTGGAAATCTCAAGAATCTTTCTGAAAAAACATCTTGGAGAGGTGGCGAGATAGCGTTTATGTATGGACTGACCGATAAGGCCTCAATCGGTTTGCAGATCGGGATGCAGGATTTTTATCAGAAATTTCCCCGGACTGTAATTCATCAGAGCGGAACTGATATTTCAGCTGTAGTAAGTAATTCAATACAGGTAATGCCGATTTTGCTGAAGGGTAGTATGAACCTGAAGCAAATGGGGGCGGTGCTGCCCTATGTTTCACTTGCAGCGGGTGGCAACTTCATTCAGTATCGCAAGTTCTATGGTGAATTTACCGATAGCAGATACACTTTCGGATTCGCCGCGCAACCCTCAGTCGGCGTTCATATACCTTTCGGCAGGACAAACGCCGTGGCATTTCACCTTGCGGCGGGGTACAACTTTATGCCATTCAGTTATAATGACGCAGATGGATTGAGCCATGGAGTCATTAAAGCCGGCATCAGCGTGCCGCTTCAGTAATGCGGGCGATAACTAATTCAATTGCGGATCGATAGGGAAATTGATCATCATTTCGTATTCTCCGCCCAGCATCCTGAGCGAATCCTTCCAGATCTCGTCAGTCTGCTTGTGGAATATGATCTTTCGGCTGGCCTGAACCGTTAGCCACGATTTTTCCTTCAATTCATCATTAAGCTGTCCGCTGCCCCAGCCGGAATATCCAATGTAGAACCGGATGCGGTTGGGGTCAATTTCCTTTTCGCGGATCAATTTGATGGCGGTTTCGAAATCGCCTCCCCAGTAGATGCCGTCGGTGATCTCGAACCCACCCGGGATCTGCTCAGGGTATTGATGTAAGAAATGAATAGTGTCTATCTGAACCGGGCCACCGTAGAAAACAGGGATCTTAAGATCCTCAAGACCGCTTACCAGTTCATTCAAAGAATAATCATAGCTGCGGTTAAGAACAAAACCAAAACTTCCCTCTTCCTGGTGCTCGCACAGGAACACAACCGTCCGCATAAAATTAGGGTCCTTCAGAAAGGGATCGGCTATCAGTAATATTCCAGGCTCTAACAGGTTCATATTTCTAAATTACTATTTCTGCCCAGATAACAAAATTGATGTTCGTGCATAAATGGAACTTTTAGTTAACTTTCCTGCCGTTGAATACGTAGCATCCACCTTATAAAGTTGTGAAACCTTAGTTAAAGTAAGCAGTACAGGTACATACATTGCCTGCCAGCAATAGTCTTGAGTAAATTTGCCAACTGATGAAGAAAATTTTCCCCATCATTTTTATACTGATCTCTCTCTCCCTGATCGGCATCATTTATATACAGGTTAACTGGCTGTATACAATGATCGAAAATAAACAGGACGAGCTGGAGACAAAGGTGGAGGAGGCAATGAGCATTGTGGGCGAAGAGCTTGTGTCCGAGAAAGGATCCCTTCCCAATCTTAAAAATCCCAACACAAAACCCGGGTTCTCCTGGCCTTCGGATCAGTTCCTGAAAGAACTGATGCGGCCTTCCACCATCGGCGAAAAATACACTGATTTCGAGGTGGCCGAAAAACTTCAGAAAGCTTTCAATGCACAGGGACTTAAGGATACGCCTTTCGAATTTGCCATCATATCCAATTTCAATCTCATAACCTACGAACTGAAATCGCGGAATTTTATGAGGGTGCTGGAAGATACCGCGTATAACAGCAAACCATTTATTTATCCGCTCCTTGTTCCAAGCGGAAGCACATATGAAGGATTGGTGCCCGATGAAACAATGATGGTAATCGTTCCTAACGTAAAGAAAATAGTGCTGAAGCAGATCAAGTGGATGATCTTCGGTTCGGTGATCTTTACACTGATGATCATCGCGGCGTTTTTTGTCACAGTGAATGCGTTGCTGCGGCAAAAGAAGTTGAGCGCAATCAAGAACGATTTTATCAATAACATGACGCACGAGTTCAAAACACCCCTGGCAACAATTTCGCTTGCCGTGGATGCTTTGAGAAATGAAAAAGTGTTGCAGGACCCTGAAAAGATGGAATATTTCAGCGGCATCATCAAGGAAGAGAACAAGCGAATGAACAAGCACGTGGAAACTATTCTGCAGTCGGCGCTCCTCGACAGGCAGGAAGTGCGATTGAACTTAAAACCCATCGCGGCCCATGTGGTGATCAGCGAAGTACTTGAGAACTTCGAACTTCAGTTGCAGAATAAAAAAGCGGTAGCCGAAGTGCATCTGAATGCCGCAAACGACATGGTATCGGGAGATGAAGTACATTTCACGAATCTGATCTCGAACCTTGTGGATAATGCAATCAAGTATTCAAAGGAAAATCTTCAGATTAAGATCACTACGCATAGCACAAACAGGCATCTTGTGATCAGGATTGAGGATAATGGGATCGGGATGAGCAAGGAAACGCAGCGCCGGATTTTCGAAAAATTTTATCGCGCGCATACAGGGAATATCCATAATGTGAAAGGCTTCGGATTGGGATTAAGTTATGTGAAAACGATGGTGGATGCGCATAATGGAAAGATAAGGGTGGATAGTACGCTGGGGAAGGGGACGACGTTTACGCTGGAGTTCCCATTGCGAAGGGATCGGGATTGAGGTGATCACAGGTTAGGGGGATTAAACACGGATTTAAAGAAATTATGATCACGGATTTTAAATGGATTTTTTGGATTTCACAGAGATTATTATGCGCGGGTTTTAAAGGATATTGATCACGGATTTTAAATGGATTATTTGGATTTCACGGAGAGATATTTAACTACAGATTTTAGAGATGACAGATTATAGGGGAAAATGATATAGATTTTATATTTGTTATTTTTGGATTTCACAGATCATAATACATTTAACAATCCAATCCGTGTAATCCCCAAAATCCATATCAAAATCCGTGATATATTCTCTCCACCAACCACCAATCATACATAAACAAAAATAAATCCGCGCTTATTCCTTACCGTGATTTATATCTTCGTACCAAAAATCAAACACCCATCTCCATAACTAAGAAATCTGAATCCGTTCCCAATCGCGTAATCATAAATCGATCGCCATCCCTCACCCGCAACCGCGGCAACCAGCAAAAGTAAAGTTGATTGTGGCTGGTGGAAATTAGTCACAAGAATATCTGCAATTCTTAATTGATATCCCGGAACGATCATTAGTTGCGTTTTCGCGGTAATGCTTGACAAATTGTTTTTTTTCATCCATTCCAAAAGCGCATTTAACGACTCTGTTGCAGTAATTTTTTCTGCTGTCAGTTCATAAGCATCCCATTGTTCAATATCTATTTCCGTTGTTGCTTTATCAGGATGAAGTATCAGTTTTACTCCCATCCAGTAAAGGCTTTCGATGGTACGTAATGAAGTAGTGCCAACAGCAATGATGTGTTTATTGTGAAATTGAATCAAAGCTTCAATGGTGCCTATTTCAACCTGTATGAATTCAGCATGCATGCTGTGTTCGCCTATAGTAACGGTCTTAACCGGTTTGAATGTACCAGCTCCAACATGAAGCGTTACATAAGTCCGGCGGATATTTTTTTCTTCAAGCGATCTTAAAATTTGTTCGGTAAAATGAAGACCCGCGGTTGGCGCGGCAACAGATCCGTTTTTAGCAGCATAAACTGTCTGATACCTGGTTGCATCACTTGCCTCGGTTTCGCGTTTGATATAAGGTGGAAGCGGGATGAGCCCTGCTTCATGAAGTAAAGCTGCAAAAGAAAGTGAAGCCGGTGTCCAGGTGAATTCAATTACAAAGCTATCGGGCCTGCGTTCTGTGATGGCTGCAGATAGCGTTGTCTTGTTGCCGTTATGCAAAATTTCTTTGTGCAATACAAGGCCGTGTTTCCATTTGGACGCTCCGCCGATCATACATTTCCAGTATACTCTTCCTTCCTGCAGCATGGCAGCTGTAATATCACGGTACTGCTCATGCGGTTCCAGGCAGAAAATTTCTATATGAGCGCCGGTTGGTTTCTGAAAAAGTATTCGGGCTTCAATTACGCGTGTGTTGTTGAAAACAACCAGTGAATTGGCCGGCAAATGAGCAGCAAGATGCCTGTAGATATCTTCAGAAATTCCGTTTTTGTAAATGAGAAGGCGCGAAGCATCACGCTCAGACAGCGGATGAATGGCTATGCGATCGTGCGGCAGATCATAAGTATAATCTTCAATACGGATATCTTTCGGGTTCATGACAACTAACTGTTGTATTTAAAATTACTAACTGCAATGGCAATATGAATTGGCTCAACATGTGATGGTTTCTGCAATCATCTCACCTTCTTGCCAGGGGAACTACAAGCTTTAATCCGCTCCAGGTTTCGCTCACCGCGCAAACTTTCACATCTACCAGTCCATTCCCGAGTGCATAGTTACGGATTATGTCCTCAGTTAAATCTGTCGGTATTTTCGCGCTCTTCTTATACCACGATACCCAAAGCACGATTTTGGGGTTTTTGCTGATCCACTTTTCCAGTCCGATCATCTCTTTTTGAAACTCCCGGTTGTTTTTCACGAAAAGATGAACAAGGTCCGGCACTTCATTTTTGTCAGCGTACTGGCCGGACACATCCTTTTCAAGCAGTTGAAAATAATCTGCAGGCGCATTTATGAC
>DASWTK010000227.1:0-5460 GCA_036402175.1 Chitinophagaceae bacterium
TTACTGCAATTTCAAAATCCACGAAGGAAGAAATTCTGAAGCATGTGACCATAGACCCGGCGAAGATTAAAGTGATATACGTTGCGATATCAGAACGATTCAAAAGAAAAGACAGGCCATTCAATTCTGAAAAGCCTCGGATACTTCAGGTAGGAGCGGCACATAATAAGAACATACCGCGACTCATTACCGCGCTGGAAGGCATTCCCTGTGTACTTGTGATCATCGGAAAGCACAATGCTGAATATGAGCAGATGCTCAGAGAAAAGAATATTGCTTTTGAATACAAGTGGGGATTGTCTGATGAAGAGATACTGCATCAGTACGAACAAGCAGATATAATCGCGCTTGCCAGTACTTACGAAGGTTTTGGCATGCCAATTCTTGAGGGACAGGCAGTGGGAAGGCCTGTTATAAGCGCAAATGTTTTTTCAATGCCGGAAGTAGCCGGAGACGCGGCCTGCATGGTTGATCCTTTCGATACCGCATCCATCAGGAAGGGATTGTTGATGATCATTCAGGATAAGGAATACCGGGAAGGGTTGGTGCAGAAAGGTTTTGAGAATGTTAAGCGATTTCATCCCCAGAAAATAGCCATGCAATATTGCGAACTTTATAAAGAAATTGCAGGATAAATGTGCGGACTGTCCGGAATATTGAACCTTAAGCATCAGCCGGTTGATGAAGCGGCCATTCGACGTATGTCGGATTGTATGGCGCACCGCGGACCAGATGCCGATGGTTTCCTGGTGCAGAATGAAATAGCGCTGGGTCACCGCAGGCTTTCCATCATTGATCTTTCGCAGACCAATAACCAGCCTCAATCGGATCATACAGGCCGTTATTATCTGATCTTCAATGGTGAGATGTATAACTTCCGGGAGGTGAAAGCCCAACTGGCAGATTATCCTTATAAAACTAAGGGTGATTCGGAAGTGATCCTTGCAGCGTATAGCAAATGGGGCCCAGCCTGCGTTGAAAAATTTGCAGGAATGTTTGCTTTTGCTATCTGGGATACTCAGTTAAGAGAATTGTTCCTTGCGCGTGACAGGATGGGAGTAAAGCCGATCTATTTTTATAAAGATGATCAGCATTTTCTGTTCGCATCTGAAATAAGAGCCATTCTTAAAAGCGGAATGGTGCCCGCAAAACTCAATGCACGGGCTATTGATGATTTTCTGACCTTTCAATCAGTTGGCCTTCCTCACTCGATTATCGAAAACATCAACCAGGTTGAAGCCGGTACCTGGATGCGGGTGAGCGCAGATAAATTTGAGGTTAAAAAATACTGGGACATAACCAGCAATCAATCAAACTTCGATTTCAGCGACAAGACCACCGTACAGAAACAATTATACAAATTACTGCAACAATCGGTTGAACGCCGGTTGATCAGTGATGTTCCGCTTGGAGCTTTCCTTTCCGGTGGAATTGATTCAAGCGCTGTAGTTGGATTGATGGCAGCTTCGGGCAATGAGCCGGTCAACACATTCACGATCGGTTTTGATGAAAAGGAGTTTGATGAAAGCCATTATGCTTCTATCATCGCGAAAAAATTCAATACGCGTCATTCACAGATAAAACTGAGCCCTACCGTTTTTCTCGACGAACTGCAAAACGCGCTTAACAGCATGGACACGCCCAGCGGTGATGGCGTGAATACATATGTTGTATCAAAAAAAATAAGGGAAAGCGGACTTACTGTTGCGTTATCAGGAGTGGGAGGTGATGAATTATTTGCAGGATATCCATTTTTCTCCCAATACTACAAGCTAAGGCATAAGCAATTGCTTTGGAATATTTCCAGGCCGGCAAGAATGCTGATGGCTCAACTGATGCCTGTGAACGGAAATGTTCAGAAGGACAGGATGAAACAATTATTACAAGCCGGCGCTTCCATTGATGAATGTTATCCTGTTTTCAGGCAGATCATTTCACCCCGGATGATTGGAAAGCTTACGCGAGGGTCCGATAATGTGAACCTGATCACCGAACAGCTCAGAAAACAAAAGAAAAATATTGATAAGTTTCCTTTCCTCAGCCAGGTTTCTATAGCAGAATATCTTGGTTATACACAACATACCCTGCTGAAGGATACCGATCAGATGAGCATGGCTGTGTCACTGGAAGTGCGTGAGCCATTTTTTGATCATGAACTGGTTGAGTTTGTGCTGAATATTCCCGACAGGCTGAAATTTCCTGTATATCCCAAAAGCCTGTTGGTGGAATCACTTGGCGATTTGTTACCGGGTGAGATCGTGCATCGTAAAAAACAGGGTTTTCTGTTTCCATGGAATATATGGATGAAGAATGACCTGAAAGAGTTTTGTGAACAACGGATCCGGCGGGTAGCCGCACGTTCTTTTGTTAGGGAAGATGAATTGCTAAGCCGGTGGAATAAATTTATTAAAGGCGAACCGGGCGTAAGATGGATGGAAATGTGGCTGTTTGTTATTCTTGAACACTGGCTGGAGAAAAATGGAATCAACTAAAAGGAGGGTGCTGGTGCTGGTAGATTGGTTCGAACCTGGTTATAAAGCAGGAGGCCCCATCCGTTCTGTTGTAAATTTCATTCACCATTTGAAAGATGAACTGGACATTTACGTGCTTACTACCGACCGTGACCTTAATGAAAAAGTTCCTTATAAAGGCATTGAAACAGATAAATGGATCGAATACAAACCGGGGGTGTATGTGTTTTATTGTTCTCCCCGTTTACTATCGTTCAGTGCAGTAATAAAGATCATAAACTGGGTAAATGCTGATTTCATCTACCTCAACAGCATGTTCTCTAAATTTTTTACGATCTATCCACTGCTTGCAAAGCGATTAGGAAAGATCAGGTCTGAAATAGTGCTGGCGCCAAGGGGAATGCTGAAGGAAACTGCCCTTCAGTTCAAGAATCGAAAGAAAAAATTATTCCTGAAAATTTTTAAATCGTTAGGGCTAAACAGGAATGTCAGATTCCATGCTACTGACACTAACGAGTTTAATGATATTCTCAGAACATTTGGAAGGTCGGATATGTACCTGGTTGTTGATAACCTGCCTGGTATTCATAAACCTTTTGTTCCGTTGGCTGATAAACTCCGGGGTAATGTGAAACTCCTGTTTGTTGGACGATTTCATCCCATTAAGAACCCGGATTATCTATTGTCTGTCCTGAAAGAAACGAAGTCAAACGTTGAACTTACCATCATTGCTACCATCGAGGATGAAGATTATTGGCACAAATGTCAGGTGATGATAGCTCACTTACCTTCCAATGTTAAGGTTATTATTAATGGAGAGATGCCACATGCTGAAATTGAACATCACCTGCTGGAAACACATTTATTCGTGTTGCCTACAAGGGGCGAAAATTTCGGTCATGCGATTTTTGAAGCGCTGATGGCCGGGCGACCGGTACTTATCAGTGATCAGACTCCATGGAAAGATCTTGCGGCAAAAAAGGCTGGCTGGGAACTTCCGCTGGCTGATAAGGAACAATTTTTAAAAGCGATTGAAAAAGTGGCGGCAATGGATCATGATGAGTTGAATGAATGGAGCAAAGGCGCCTGGAATTATTCTAATGATCAATTGGATCTATACGATGTGCGGTCACAATACTTAAAACTTTTCTCTTAATGTTTATTCTCGGACTTAATGCGTACCACGCTGATTCATCTGCAGCGATATTTAAAGACGGACAGATGATAGCAGCAACTGAAGAAGAGCGCTTCAGGCGTGTGAAGCACTGGGCTGGTTTTCCTTCCATGGCAATAGAGTTTTGTCTGCGTGAGGCCGGCATCAAACTGTCAGATGTTGATCACATCGCAATCGGCAGGGATCCGAAAGCCAAGCTCGATAAAAAGCTCATGTTCCTTTTGAAGAACCCGGGAGGTGGATGGAGTGCGGTGCTCGACCGGATGAAGAATTCCCGTAAGGTCTCTTCACTTGAAACGGAATTTGCAAAGCTAGATCCTTCTGTATCCAAACAGGCCATCAGTCAGAAGATTCACCAGGTAGAGCATCACCGCTCGCACCTTGCGTCAGCATTTTTTGCTTCGCCCTTTGACGAGGCGGCATTACTTTCCATCGACGGATCGGGTGATTTTACAACCACCATGATCGGCGTGGGCCGGGGTAACCAGATTGAAGTGATCGATTCCGTTGACTTCCCGCATTCGGTTGGCATTTTTTATACCGCGTTCACCCAGTTGCTGGGATTTCCGCATTACGGAGATGAATACAAGGTGATGGGACTTGCGCCTTATGGCGAGCCTAAATATGTTGAGCAGCTGAAAGATGTTCTGCAATTCACCGATGATGGATTATTCCGATTGAACCTGAAATATTTCAGGTCGGCCAAAAGCGGAGTTATCTCTTATGGCAACAATCATATTCCGCATGTAGCGCCGCTTTATTCCGATTACATGGTAGAAAAGTTCCGGCCTGTGCGGAAAAAGGATGAGCCGCTCGAACAGTATCATAAAGACATGGCCGCTTCGGTGCAAAGGATCACCGAATTATTGGTCTTTCACATACTCACTGCCCTGCACAAACGAACCGGGCTGCCAAACGTATGTGTTGCAGGCGGTGTGGCTCAGAATTCCGTTGCTAACGGAAAGATCACCAGGAATACGCCTTTCACAAATGTTTACATTCCTTCTGCAGGACATGATGCCGGAATTTCGATGGGCGCAGCACTTTATGTGTACAATCATATTCTGAAACAACCGCGTTCATCGCCCATCTGGACTGCTTATACAGGAAGCAGGTTTTCGAATGATGAAATTGAACAATACCTCAAATCGAGAAATATTAAATACAAGCGCTACGCTGATGAAGAGTTATTCAATAAAGTAGCCGATCAGTTGGTAGGCGCTGGTGTGGTAGGGTGGTTCAATGGACGAGCGGAATTTGGTCCGCGCGCATTGGGTGCAAGATCCATCATCGCCGATCCGCGCAGGGCCGATGCCAAGGACCTGTTGAACGCAAAGATCAAAAGGCGTGAGAGCTTCAGGCCATTCGCTCCTTCAATTTTGAAGGAGTATGTGCATGAGTATTTTGATGTGGTGGATGAGGTTCCATTCATGGAAAAAGTATTTCCCATCAAAAAGGAAAAACATTCAGTAATACCTGCGGTAACGCATGCCGATGGTACCGGCAGGCTGCAAACGGTTGACGTGGAAATTACACCACGGTATTATAAACTCATTGAAGCGTTTCGTCAGAAAACCGGCGTTCCTATCCTGTTGAATACTTCGTTTAACGAGAACGAGCCAATTGTGAATTCGCCTGCTGACGCGCTCGATTGCTTCCTTCGCACCAACATGGACATGCTGGTACTTGAAAATTGTGTTGTTGAAAGGAACCAGGCATGAAAGTCACCATCATTACTGTAACATTCAACAGCGCCGCCACACTCCAGGATACGCTTGAAAGTGTGAAACGGCAGGACTATCCGGACATTGAGCA
>DASWTK010000228.1:0-8895 GCA_036402175.1 Chitinophagaceae bacterium
ATAAACATAGCTGGGATAATTCAGTCGATTTTAACCTCGGTTATGTTCGAACCACCAGCCTGGGAAGCCGTAAGAACGATGACCGGTTCGACATTCTTTCCAAATATGGATACGCGCTTGGTCCTAAGGTAAATGTTGGCGGACTATTCAACTTTCGTACACAGTTCTTCAAGGGGTATACATATTCAGGAGAAACCAGAACCTTTGCATCGGACTTCCTCGCTCCGGCTTATATACTTCTAAGTCCGGGTATTGACTACAAACCCGTAAAAAATCTTTCATTTTTCGTATCTCCCATCACCGTAAGGTGGGTGATCGTACGGGATGACACCCTTTCAGCAAAAGGATTATATGGCGTTGAACCGGGAAAGAACAGCCGAACCGAATTCGGTGCATTCCTGAGTGCAAATTACCTGGCAGATCTTGGAAAAGTAGTGAGCTATAAAGGCAGGCTCGACCTGTTCTCCAATTACCGCGACGAACCAAAGAACGTGGATGTTTTTATGACGAACCTTTTCGCAGTAAAGCTTTCAAAATATTTATCAGCAACCTGGACCCTTGATCTGATCTATGATGATGATGTTGCGTTGTTTGGCGAAAACAATAATTCACCTGCAATGCAGATCAAGTCGTTGATAGGGGTGGGGTTTTTGGTGAAATACTAGACAATTAGCCAATAAGCAAATATGCTAATTAGCTAATTAGCCAATAAGCCAATAAGCCAATAAGCCAATTAGCTAAAGACAGTGAGCTGATTTTATAAATAGATTTATTGGAAATAATAAGGCGGGCGTGCATTCCACCAATTTGCTTATTGGCTTATTGGCAAAATTGGCTAATTATCCTACAGTCCCAGCACATCCTTCATACTAAAAATTCCTTGTTTTCCTTTAATATATTCTGCGGCAAGCACAGCACCGGTAGCAAAACCCTGGCGGTTGTGCGCGGTGTGAATGATCTCGATATCGTCTATTGCTGAACTGTATTTTACCTTGTGGGTGCCAGGCGCGGGATCGATCCTTTCGCTGATGATCTCCAGTTCCGTGATATTATCGCTCAGATGATTTACCCATCTTTGTTTCCGGGTGATCCTTTCAAGTATTTGCTCCGCTAATGTAATGGCTGTTCCGCTGGGTGCGTCCTTTTTTTGTGTATGATGTATTTCTTCCAGCGCCACTTCATAATCAGGATGTGCCGACATAAGCTCCGCGAGCCGCTTATTTACTTCGAAGAAAATATTGACACCTACGCTGAAGTTGCTTGATACAAGCAATGCGCTTTTTTGTTCGGTATTTATTTTTTTTGCGTCCTCATACCGGTGAAGCCATCCGGTGGTACCACATACTACCGGTAATCCCAGTTCAAGGCATCTCCTTACATTTTCAAATGCACTCTCAGGATGGGTGAATTCAATGGCAACGTCGGCCTTTTCAAGATTTTCATCGGTAAAGTCTTCGAGATTTTCTATTGAAACAGTCAGAACTATTTCATGTCCTCTTTGTAAAGCAATTTCTTCTATTGCCTTTCCCATTTTGCCATAACCGATGAGTGCGAGCTTCATTGTTTATCAATTCTTCAGAATTCGCGGGTTGCCTTTATGTATGTCCAGCACCAAACTTAATCCATAAGTATTTCCGGTTGGACTAAACCCTGGTTTTATTTTGAGGCTAAGGTCGGGAGTTACGTCAAAATCTTTCAGGTGACCGTCAACGGTAGCATCGATGATATTTATTCCCCAGAATACAAGAAAGAACAAGGCTGAGTAATCAACGTTTCGGCGGAATTCGTTACGGTAAGTCTGTAACTCATTTCCGAGTTTTCTGTCTACAAACGGTCTGAGTTCCGGGTGAACCCTGCCCAGGCTGTCGGCATTGGTGCTGTTTGTTGCAACCAGCAGATATGCATATTTGGTTCTGTTATACCATGTGAGATTATCAATAAAAAGGTAGGCGGGAATTCCAAGCGCAGTGTATACCACCGGTATCTTCCAGTATTTGCGGTTGTACGCCTGTCCCCATCCGGGCACAATCGCGGAACGGATGGCGGCTTTCCGCGGACTATGCTTGCGCTTAGCGGTTGAATCGCGTTTATCAGGAATGGTATCAATTACTCCACGGCCAAACAGTGTTGTATCTGTCTTCACAGCTAACGAATCACGTTCCTGCGATCTGCCGTGAAAATAAAATATCAGTAATATCAATAAAACCGCGCCTTGTTTCATAAAGTGCCTGTTGAGGAATCAGCTGCCCGACACTCCCAATTGGTCAAGCAGTTTATTCAATTCATCCAGCGAATAGTATTCCATGGTAATGCTGCCGTGTCCTTTTTTGTGGTGCTGCATTTTAACCCTGGTGCTGAAATGCGAAGCTAAATTATCTTCTATTTTTTTGTATGCGGGTGGCAATGGCGCTTTGGCGGGGTTTTTAACAGCGGGTTCACCTTTATACAGCTTTCTTACAAGTTCCTCGGTCTGCCTTACAGACAGCTCCTTTTCCTGGATCTCGTGAAAAATATACAACTGCTTATCAATCGTATCTACATTGACAAGCGCCCTCGCATGTCCCATGCTGAGGCTTCCGTTCCTTACCGCTACCTGTATGTCGGGTGGCAGTTTCAGCAGGCGGATATAATTGGCAACGGTACTGCGTTCTTTTCCCATCCGCTCTGCAACCTGCTCCTGCGTATAGGTCAGCTCTTCCATCATTCGCTTATAGCTAAGCGCAATTTCCATTGCATTCAGATCCTGTCGTTGCAGGTTCTCTAATAATGCAAGCTCCAGTAATTCCGCGTCATTCGTTTGCCTGATATAAGCCGGAAGATCTTTCAGGCCGGCTATTTTGGCCGCACGATATCTGCGTTCACCCGCGATCAACCGGTATCGGCCCGAAGAAAGCCTTGAAACGGTGACCGGCTGAACGATATCAAATGTGCGGATAGATGCGGCGAGTTCTTTCAGTGATTGTTCGTCAAAGTCATGCCTCGGTTGCTTCGGATTCGTTTCGATCTGATCTATTGGAATGCGAAGTATGCTGGTTACTGCTTCAGCAACCGTTGGCTTCAACTGTCCCGATGAAGTTTTGAGGTCTGAATCAATACTCTGCAACAGGGAACGGATTCCTTTTCCAAGCGCGTCTTTATTTTGTTTAGGAGTCGACATAGCTGTATTGATTCTATTATTCAAAAACCCTTTCTTCCTGTTTTATTTTAGTCATGTTGTTTTTCTGCAGGATTTCCTTGGCGAGATTCAGGTAATTCATTGCCCCTTTGCTGTAAGCATCGTACAGGATCACCGGTTTGCCCACGCTGGGCGCTTCACTGATCCTGGTATTACGGTGAATGATGGTGTTGAATACAAGCTCGTCAAAATGCTTGCGCACCTCGCTTACCACCTGGTTGCACAAACGAAGGCGTCCATCGTACATGGTCATTAATATTCCTTCGATCTCAAGAGAGGGATTTAACCTGCTTTGAACAATTTTGATGGTGTTCAGCAATTTGCCCAATCCTTCCAGCGCAAAAAATTCTGTTTGAACGGGCACTATCACCGCATCGGAAGCGGTAAGCGCGTTCACCGTGATAAGCCCAAGTGAAGGTGAACAGTCAATGATAATAAAATCGTAATCATTTCTGAGCGGCTCCAGTATATTCTTGAGTACACTTTCCCGGTTGGGATAGTTGATCATTTCTATTTCTGCTCCCACAAGGTCGATGTGTGAAGGGATAACATTCAAATTCGGGATATCTGACTTCAGCACTACATCCTTCGCGCTCACATCATTTACCATGCAATCGTACAGGCTTTGTGTGATATTGTGCAGGTCGAAACCCACACCTGTTGTACTGTTTGCCTGCGGATCAGCATCCACCAGCAATGTGCGGAACTCCAGCACTGCCAGGCTGGCCGCCAGGTTAATAGCGCTGGTGGTTTTGCCAACTCCTCCTTTCTGATTTGCTACACCAATGATTCTTGCCACGGGGGTTGATTTTGTTTACTGTTTATTTAATTGGACGTTTATCATTAAGCCGTTAAAACCATTCAATCTTTATTGTCAAATGAATACCTGCGGCTTGCTAACCGGCAAGCTGGCTGATTCCTCCCACGCTGATCGTTTCTCCGATTGCCGGCAACTTCAACTCAAACCCTGCTTCACTGAATACCTTCTTCGCCCAATCATGATCAATTTTGACAAGTGATGCAAAAGTATCGTAATGCACGCCGATTACAGTTTTACATTTGATCATCCTTGCACATTCCAGCGCATCTTCCGCGCCCATTGTATAATTATCGCCGATGGGCAATACCGCGAAATTCAGTTTTGCCCAGCGCGGAATGAGTTGCATGTCCATTGTAAGCCCTGTGTCGCCGCTGTAATAAAACGCGTCGTTGCCTGAAGAGATGATGAACCCAACAGGGTTTCCGGCATACATTCCCTCATTCGTACTTGATGAATGCTGCGCAACCACACATTTCACCTGTATCTCTCCCGGGCCATACGTGAATTTGCCACCTTTCAGGTTGGCCTTACCCCCGATATTCATCGGATGCGAAGAAATCCCTTTTTCATTCAACCAATCGCTCAGTTCGGCATTTGTTACCACAGTTGCACCGGTTCTTTTTGCAATGGTCTCGCAATCGGCCATATGGTCGCCATGACCGTGCGACAAAAAAATGTAATCTGCCTCAATTGCCCCGACATCAATTTTTTTGGCTGCAGGCAGCGGATTACCCGTAATGAAAGGATCAAATAATAATTTAACATTATTGATCTCAACGCCGAAACAGGCATGTCCGAAATACGTAAACTCCATCTGGAAGTGATTTTTACCCCGATAAGGGCCAGCTTACCGGAGAAATCCCGACTGCATACTGACAAAAATAAGTGTTCAGCTTAAATATGGCGAAAGCCGGATAGGGGAGTTGTTCACAAACCTCCAACTTCTTAACCTAACTTCGTGGCCGTAAAAAAGAGAGGTTATGCGCAATTCGGCTTTCTGGTGGATCATTGTGACGTTGATGATATTGCTGGATTTTTATGTTTTTCAGGCGGTAAAGGTGGTAAGCCAGGGTGCCTCACAAAAGATCAGGATCGGAATTTATACTGGTTACTGGGCCATCTCGGTAGCGGCTGTCATTCTCCTCATCCTCATTCCATTTATCAATTATGATTCGTGGCCACGTTCGGTCAGGACCTATCTGTTCGCTACGGTGGTTGGGCTCTTCTTTGCAAAAGTGCTGGCTGTTGTTTTCTTTTTGCTGGATGATGTGAGAAGGGTGCTGCAATGGGCAAGCAGTAAATTGTTTTTCAACAATACCGAAGGGGAGGCTATCGGCAGTGAAAAGATATCAAGGTCCGTTTTCTTAAGCTGGGCGGGATTGATTGCCGGAGGTGGATTATTTACAACCTTGTTGTACGGGTTCAGTAATAAGTACAGGTACGATCTGCGAAAATTGCAACTGGCTTTTGAAAAACTGCCGTCTTCTTTCCGCGGACTTCGTATCATCCATATTTCCGACATCCATTCGGGAAGTTTCACCGATAAGGAAGCCGTTCAGAAAGGAATTGACCTCATCATGCAGCAGAAGCCTGACATTATACTTTTTACTGGTGACCTGGTCAACGACCGCGCCACCGAAATGGAGCCCTATATGGAAGTATTCAGCAGGCTGAATGCGCCGCTTGGGGTTTATTCTACCCTTGGTAACCACGATTATGGCGACTACATACGCTGGGAAAGCACCGAAGTAAAAACAGCCAACCTCGAGCGGCTTAAAGAAGTGCATGCCGAACTGGGATGGAAACTGCTGATGAACGAACACGTGATCATAGAAAAAGACGAACATCAGATTGCATTGCTGGGAATAGAAAACTGGAGCGCCAAAAGCAATTTTCCAAAATATGGCCAGCTGCAAAGAGCCTATGCGGGCTCGGAGCCCCATCCTTTCAAGATCCTGCTCAGCCACGACCCCAGCCATTGGGATGCGGAAGTCAAGGCCAGCTACCCCGATATCGACCTGATGCTGGCAGGGCATACTCATGGAATGCAGTTCGGAGTAGAGGTTCCCGGATTCAGGTGGAGCCCTGTTCAATACATCTACAAGCAGTGGGCAGGCCTGTACGAGGACGGGCAGCAAAAGCTGTATGTGAACCGGGGTTTCGGTTTCATTGGTTATCCGGGCCGCGTGGGCATTCTTCCCGAGATCACATTGATTGAATTGGTTTAGTTCAATTTCTTCAGGATGCGCCATTAAACCTTTGGCAATTTTTCCACTCCAAGTTTCGTTTGACCCTTGAACACATCATTCAATGAAGCAATTGCTTAAACTGTTATTGCTGCCTTCCCTGGTCTGTATTCAATATATAGCCGTAGCCCAGCAAAGCCGTCTCGATTCCCTGTTCAACAGTAAGGACTCCACTGCCGTACTGGATTCATTGCTCAGGGACTTCGGAGTTTATATGGACTCGCTCTCAAAGCCAAAAAGTTTTTTTTCAATCAGTGCGGGTATTGGTACAGGTTATTTCAGTTTTGAGAATAAGAACACGTTTGTATTTACTACCGCCAAAAAACCCTTGCTTTCGCCTTCTGCCGCCTATTATCATAAAAGCGGCCTGGGGCTTTCGGCCACCGGATTTATTTTACTTGACGGAGGCAATACAAATTTTTACCAATTCGCGTTGAGTCCTTCTTATGATTATATGAGAAGCAAGATCTTCAGCACAGGGATCTCTTTTACAAAATATTTCAGCAAAGACTCTTTGCCGTTTTATACAACTCCCATCCAGCAGGAACTTTTTGCATACTTCGGTATCAGGAAATGGAAACTTCGGCCTATGTTATCCGTTAGCTATGGCTGGGGAAGCAACGAAGAATATCAGCAGAAGCAGATACTCATCTGGAATCGCTGGCTTCAGCGATCAGAGAGAGGAGTGATCACAGTGAAGAATGAGGAATCGGTCAGTGATCTTGCTGCCACCGCTTCCCTGAGGTATAATTTCATGTGGTTCGATCTGTTTTCAAAGGATGATGGATTAACGATCACGCCTGTTGCTTTATTTACCGCGGGCACGCAGCGTTTCGGATTTAATACATCGTATCAATCTTCGTCTGCAGTGATACGAAATAATTTTCTTCCGAGTAATCAGCAGATCTCAGAGCAAACAGGATTTGGCGCACAATCTGTATCTTTCATATTGCGGACTGATTACAGTGTTGGCAAATTTTTTATTATGCCACAGCTGTTGCTCGATTATTATTTGCCGGATGTTGATGATCGTTTTAATATTGCTTACTCAATTGTTACCGGCTTTAACTTCTGATTTGTTAATTCGTATACCTGTTAACACAATTTTACATTCATAATTCTTCGTTGGCATATATCTTGGATTTTTCGCTCAAACAGTAAAACTCTAAGTATGAACCGCAAAATTTCCTTACTCGTACTGGCCACCACACTTACTACACTCTCGTTTGCTCAGGGTTTTCATATGGGAGTGAAAGGCGGCGCCAATGTTTTTAAAATTGATGGAAAATCTTTTGAAGAAGAATTCAGGCATGGTTACAACCTCGGTGCTTTTGCCGAAATCAACTTCAATAAAAAGTGGGGCATTCAACCAGAGGTAATGTGGAATCAGACTAATACAAGAACTTCCAGCGATTTTAATGAAATATATCCTCACGGCATTTCGGATGTGAAAGATGTGAAGCTTAATTATCTCAGCATTCCGATCTTACTTACTTATCGCCCCATCAAACCATTGAGCCTTCAACTCGGTCCCCAGGTTGGAATACTGATGGACCAGGACAAGAACCTGCTGGACAATGGCAAGGACGCGTTCAAGAAAGGAGATTTCGCGCTTGTGGGCGGTGCGCAGCTCAACATCGCTGCATTTAAGATCGGTGCGCGTTACGCTGTTGGATTGAATAACATTAACGATATCGATAACCAGGATAAGTGGAAAAATCAGGGATTTCAGGCATATGTGGGATTCAGAATATTCTAAAGCTCTATTAATTAGCTGATTAACCCTATTTACAGGTTTGTCAGATAACACCAGGAAGCCTTTGTCATAAGTGACAAAGGCTTCTTAGTTTTGGTTATTGTGCAGATAAGTGATCTCTGATATTTGACCGGATGTGAATTATTAAATCCAGCGCACCTGATAATTGTTGGATTATTCTATGGCATCTTTCTTGTCACATATACCTTTCCTTTCAAAATCATAGGATTTTACTTAGAGAGGTGTTATTTTGTCACCGTAAACAACAGCCAAACCGAATGAATTTTTTGACGACTCCGGAAGATGAAATGGATTTTATACCGATTATTCCCCTGAATGAAAATGAAGGCGATAACGGACAGGATATAGAGGTCTCCAGTGAAATTCCACTATTACCACTTAGAAATACCGTACTGTTCCCAGGCGTGGTGCTGCCAATAACCGTAGGAAGGGATAAGAGCATCAAGGCTGTGAATGACGCTTATAAGGCTGACAAATTGATAGGTGTAGTTGCCCAAAAAGACAGTAACATTGAAGATCCTACTGTGAGCGATCTCGAAGATATAGGCACAGTTGCCAGGATTGTGAAGCTGATCAAGATGCCTGATGGTGGCACAACTATCATTATTCAGGGAAAAAGGCGATTCAAACTCACCGCCATTACAACGGAAGATCCCTATTTCAAAGCAGAGATCAAATTGCTGGAGGAAGAAGAGGCGCCAAAGAACCAGGACTTCGAAGCATATGTAGCGAACATCAAGGACCTTGCGGCACAGATCATTCAGCTTTCACCAAACATTCCAACCGAAGCATCTATCATTTTAAAGAATATTGAAAACCCTTCTTTCCTTATTCATTTCGTCTCCAGTAACCTGAATACCGAGCTGGCTGAAAAACA
>DASWTK010000229.1:0-16980 GCA_036402175.1 Chitinophagaceae bacterium
GGTTCAGGTACAAAGTGGCGGTTGATTCGTTATCCCAGACTTCCGCTGTCAGACCCGTCTCGTCTTTTTTATCGAGTATTTTCTTTGTGCACGCGATCAGCAGACTTGCAGATAAGATGCTGAAAAATATTTTCTGTTTCATCAAAGATATTTTTATCTGAATGATGTATTGTTTTATAAACTGATATTCGCTCCGAATGTGATTGTACGTAACACAGGATAATCTACCGCAACGTTTGCTGATGCATCTTTATATTTCTCATTTGAAATGAGCGTACCAAGATTGGTGCCTGTTACAAAAAGACGCAGGTCGGGTATCTTGTATCTTGTTTTAAGTGACGGAGGTAAAGTATAAGACAACTGTGCATTGTTTACACGCATCGTTGTACCACCTACCATCCAGAATGTTGAAGTTTCACTTGCCAGCGGACTGTTGATGACAGGATACCTTGCATTTGGGTTGCTTTCTGACCAGGTATCTCTCCAGAATGATAACGCTCCCTGGTTTTCTGTTGGCGGCCTTCTTGCAGTGTTATCGTAAATGCGGCTGCCACCTACACTCAGGCTGGTATTTATGCTCAAACGCAAACCTTTCCAGCTGAAACCAATATTGAATCCTGCGCCCCAGATGCTTCCGGAACGTGATGCGATCCTGGTTCTGTCATTCTCTGTGATCCTTCCGTCTCCGTCAAGATCCTGAAAATTCAGGTATCCAACCCTCAGCGAATCTCCATTGATCAGCCATCCCGGGTTCTTTGCGTAGAACGCGTCAACCTCTGCCTGGCTTCTCACTATTCCGGTAGCGATGTAACCTTCAATACCGCGGTCGGTTCTCACACCGATCGGGTTTTTCCAGGCGGTGTCATTCGCGCCGAAATATTTTTTAATAACCTTATTATCACTGTATCCAAGGTTGGTCTGGATGCTGTAGCCAAAATCCTTTCCGATCTTTCCTTCATAACCGATAGATCCTTCAATTCCCCATGCTTTGATCTCAGCGTAATTCCGGTCAGAAATAGTGCCGCCGAATGTTGAAGGGACAGTAGAAACCGGCGATTGAAGCATGTCTGAATTCGTTCTATGAAACAGGTCGATTGCGAAGTTGAATTTGCGGTTCAGGAAACTTCCGTCAAATCCAAGGTTTTTGTAAAAAGCCTTCTCCCATGTAATGTCGGGGTTAGGGATCGCATTCGGGTTCAGACCGTTTGTAAGTGTATTGCCGAACAGGTAGCCGGTGGTTTGCGTATATCTTTCACTGTATTGGTAAGGTCTCACGGCATCGCTTCCTGTTGTACCTACCTGGAATCGTATTTTAAGGTCATTTACAAAACCAACTCCTTTGAAAAATTCTTCTTCAGATATTTTCCAGCCAACAGCTACTGAAGGGAAATAACCCCAGCGGGAATTGGATGGGAAATTGGGAGAGGCATCCGCGCGGAAGGAAGCTTCAAGCAAGTACCTGTCCATGAAACTATAATTTACACGTCCAAGATAACTTGCACGTCCTATTTCCGATTTGCTGCTTGCGTGGTCATAAACACTTCTGTCCAAAGTAAATCCCCAGAATTCATCTACTCCCGGGATCACCTGGCCTTCAACACTTGCGAAGTATCCATTGGCTTCGCTTTCGCTTTGTTCTGCCAGCACCAGAACATCTATATCATGTTTTCCGAATTCTCTTTTATAATTGAGCGACTGGTTTAACTGGTAGCTCTTCGCATAATCGCTTGCGTTACGTAATGAGTTCCCGTTTCTGATACTTCTGACAGGATTTGAAGTGGTAGGCACGTTCGTGAAAATAACTGCCTGCTTGGTAACTCCTGACGACGATAAAGTGGAATAGCTTTCACGCTGAAAATCGTACAGGTTATATGATACATAGTATTCTTTTCCGAATGTTGTCCGGTTATTGTTTCCGTAAGAAAGACGGAATGAAAGACCCTGAACGAAAGGAATTTTGTAATTAAGGCTGGCGGTAATACTTTGACCCTTTTGATCGGTACGCGCGTAAGTATTTGTGTTCTGCACTTCCTTCGGATGCCATCCGGGCGCTGTTGTAAATACCGGTTTACCATCTATGTACATTGGAACCCATTTTGGAATGAGCATCAATGCGCCGATGGTTGCGTTCAACTGATCTGCCTGGTCGGCATTCTGTCCGGCAAAACTTGCGATTCCTTTAGGTGTTGGTCTGTCCTGAACCGCATTGTCCTGGCTGAAAGCAATATCTATATTCAGGTTATCTGTGATTTTGGCGGTTGAGCCAATCCGGAAACCATAACGTGTTGCGAAAAGATCCTGCAGGTTGCCTGTTTCTTTAAGATAATTAGCGCCTCCGAAGAAAGTAATTTTATCAGAGCCGCCACTAACGTTGATCGCGTGCCTGGTCAGGTACGAATTCTGCCATACTTCATCCAGCCAATTATTATTATGTGTTTTGAGATAATCGAGCTCCTGCTGCGTATACATCAATCCAGCATTTCTCCAGGCCGGACGCGCAGCATATTTATTATTCAATGCAATAGCATGTTCATAAGCCGTGAGTGTCTCAGGAATTTTCAATGCATCGGAAATTCCGTAAGAACCTGTATAGGATACGCGTGGCTTGCCCGGCTTGCCTCTTTTGGTTGCAACCAATACAACTCCATTAGCACCTCTCGAACCATAAACAGAAGCAGCTGCGTCTTTCAGGAAAGAAATGCTTTCAACCATCGTAGCATCCAGGTTGTCAAAAAATTCTTTTCCCTCCGGATTATTATACGCAACTCCATCAATTACAAACAGCGGATCAACGCTGCCGGTATTACCAAAAGTTATCGGATTACGAATTCTTAAATTGGTGGTTGCTCCCGGTTTACCCGAAGTGAGCGACACGCTAACACCCGGAACTTTGTTGACAAGCGCAGTAGACAGGTTTACAAAAGGCATGTCTTCCACTTCCTTAGGATTTACCGATCCAACCGATCCAAGCACGTTTGCACGTTTCTTCGTTCCATATCCCACTACAACCACTTCCTCCATCCTCGAATTCAAAAGATTCAGGTTTACCGTCAGTGAAGCACCTGTACCAGCCTGCACTTCATACACCATATATCCAACGTAAGTAAAACTCAATACGGATTCTGCAGAAGGCACAGCAATGGAAAAGTTTCCATTTTCATCTGTCAGCGTTGTGCGTGGATTGTTTTTTACCTTGACAGTTACTCCGTCAAGGGGTTTGCCCGACTGCTGATCAATAACTTTACCACTTATTGTCAGTTCCTGTGACACGGCCAGCATTGAACTGAACAGTAAAACGAGCAGCAGCATTAGCTTTGGCAAGCGCGGAAGATTCATATTTCGTACTGTTTAAATGAAGAGAGTTTTAAATAATTGATACCTGCGAATTCCAGCGTCAGTTCTTCGAGCCTTTTTTTTCTGCTTCACGCGCTTTGATTCTTTTTTGCCATTCTTCGCCTTCTTTTTTCATATCGTATCCAGCAGCAGAAAGATAATTATTGATCCTTCCTTTATATTTACCAAACCACCAGTGTTTCTTTTCAGATGATTCTGCATCCATGGCATGTTCCCTTGCTTCTTCAAGCCATTTTCTGATCTGAAGTTTTTGTTCGTCGGTAAGGTTTTGCAACATGTCGAGGTAACCACGATAGGTTATCGGAAGTACGCCATAGGTCATTCCATCTTTTACCTGTTCAACCTGGGACGGACTAAGCTCAGCGGATAATTCTAAGAGGTATGAATCGTGCAGTTTTGCCAGTTTAACATTCGCGTCATCCTCTGCGTTTTTTATCGCAGCTTCGATCGCGCTTTTTTCTGCACCTGAGGTTTTGGCGGATTTTATTTTTTCATCCCGATCTGCATGGATCGTATTGAGGTTCCTGTACTGCAAAGCTATGATTTCGGTGATGCGATCTGCCTTTTCCGCATCAGAAATATTTAAAGCGGTAACTATTTTGCGGGCACGTGTAGTAATTGTGCGGGTATACTCGGCTTCCTGATCCGCAACCGGCTTAGCATCCTGAGCTTTAACCGGTATCACTGCTAATACCAGTAATGATATTAAAAGGAGATAAAACTTCATATAACAAGCCAATTTCGTTAGACCCTACTAAATTATACTTGTAAAGAAGGTAAACCATCCTGTACTGTTGCCTGATAACGAAGAGAATGCGTTAAAAAATTTCCGGGAACGATTGCGTAACTTATTTGAGGTCTACGGGAACGATTGCGTAAGCCAATCCGTTGGATCGGGCCTCTAAAAATATTTTCCCTTTTTTGTTTTTCGACCCTGCAATGACGAGACATTTGCCATTAAATGCCCTTCTTTGAGTGGCCTTGAAGGGTTCCATGCTGGTTTGAAGTCCGTTGTCGACACCAGCGATATATCCTTCTCCCTTTATGTTGAATTGAACCAGGTTATCTGCGTTTGGCACCAGCGTTCCTGAAGAGTCAGTTATGGTTACTGTGATAAATGAAATATCCTCGCCATTGGCGTGGATATTAGTCCGATCCGGCGATAAAACGATCCTGGCCGGTTTGCCTGCGGTTTTGATTTCTTTGGTAAGAACAGGTTTGCCATTTTTTTTCGAAATGGCTTTTAATGTTCCGGGTTCAAAAGGAACACGCCACATTACATGCAGCCTGCCACTATCCTTACGCTGAACTCCAAGCGATCTGTTATTCAGAAAAAGTTCTACCTCATCCGCCTGGTTGTAATACGCCCATACATCGATCACTTTCCCCGGTTCCCAGTTCCAGTGCGGGAAAAGATGCAGCACCGGTTTTGTTGTCCATTCACTCTGGTACATATAATAAACATCCTTTGGAAAACCTGCCAGGTCAATAATGCCGTAATACGAACTCCGTGCCGGCCATGGATATGGAACAGGTTCGCCAAGGAAATCGAAACCCGACCAAACGAAGATGCCGGCCATAAAATCGAATTTTTTTACAGCTTTCCAGCCTTCTTCGTGCGTCGATCCCCAATAAGCATAAACATGGTCATATGCTGAGACTGTAAAATCGGCATTGCCTTTTGTAAATGGAGTTTTCGAGTCCGGCGGCCACAGTCGTGCGCTGTCGGATGGAAAATCGTAATGACCACGAGTAGCCAGGGCTGAGCTTGTTTCGGTTGCAATGAATTTTTGTCCCGGAAACCGCTTTGGCAATTCTGCATAAGCGTCAAGCTTGTAATTGAAGCCAAGAATATCGAGTACGCCTGAACGATAGATGAAATTCTTTTCGGGAAAGTTTTCTGTCAACGCAGAAGTCACCGGCCTGGTCGTGTCAAGCTTTTTGATGATCGCCGTCAGCCTCCTTGTAATTTCAATTCCTGTACTGTCAAACTGCTCTCTTATTTCATTGCCGATGCTCCAGATAAAAACGGAAGGATGGTTGCGGTCGCGCTTAATATGATCCTCCAGATCTTTCGCGCTCCATTGATCGAAGTGCTGATGATAATCCTGCCTGTTCTTTCTTTTTCTCCACATGTCAAAAGCCTCATTCATTACAATGAATCCCATCCGGTCGCAAAGCTCAAGCAACTCGGTTGCAGGCGGATTGTGCGCTGTGCGGATGGCATTGCATCCCATTTCCCTGAGTATCTCAAGCTGCCTTTCAATCGCCCGCTTATTCACTGCAGCGCCCAACGCACCAAGGTCGTGATGGTTGCAAACACCCAAAATTTTGACAGGCTTTCCATTCAGGAAAAAACCTTTCGCGGCATCAAAATTAAAGTGACGGATCCCGAAATGATTTTCTACCTGGTCTATAAGCTTTAGATCCATATAAACGCTGGTCACGGCTTTATATAAATACGGATATTCAGTTGACCATAAATGAGGATTGCTGATCCTTATTGAGGATGACCTGGAAATTATTGAATCCCTGCCAGCGAACGATTCGGATCTGTGCCGGCCAACGATAGTACCCTTCGCGTCATAAATAACTGACTGAAGTATCAATTGTCCGTTTCCCGACTCACGCTTCAGAATGTCCGCATTTATATTTACCATTGCCGAGCTACTGGTAACCTCCGGAGTTGTGATGAATACTCCCCATTGATCAATGGCGGTTTTGCTGGTTGTCAGCAGCCATACTTTCCTGTAGATGCCCGACCCGGTATACCATCGTGAAGACGGCTGCGGCGAATTATCAACTTTGACAGCGATCACATTCTTTTCTTTGCCATAATTCAGGTAAGGAGTAAGGTCGTAACGAAAAGAAACGTACCCATTTGGCCTTTTCCCGAGGTAATGACCATTTATCCATACCTCACTGTTGCAATGCACCCCATCAAAATTGATATAAACCAGCTTGTTTTTTGAAGAAGCGGGAATCTCAAATGTTTTACGATACCATCCGATACCCGTGGGAAGTGCGCCGCCCTGCGTGGTTGCCGGATTTTTTTCGCTGAAACTGCCTTCAATACTCCAGTCGTGAGGAAGTTGGAGTGATCGCCACTTACCATCATTGAATAGCGGAGCGCTTGCGGTACTATCGTCACCCAATAAAAATTTCCAGTTTTGGTTGAATAATTCCACCATTCTCGTTTGTGCCATACCGGTAGAAAAGAAAAAGATCCCGGCAAAGAAGATAAACAGCCTTATGGTTGATTGAATTGTTTTCATGGTTACATTAACACACCTGCACTACCTCCATATTCAGGAGCGTGCCGAGTTTTTTTATTTTCGAACTGATATGCCCTATCCCAACTGCGCAGTGATGCGCGGGTCCATGACTGTTCCAGTTGTTGACGAAATTTCGGGCGCCAATTGGAAATTTATAACGACTGTTCGTATTTCCTATCTGAAGAATGGGGCCCGGAACAGAGTCGCCTTCCGCTACAAGGAACATTAAATTTCCGCCGGCTTTTTCCACTACAGAAAGCAGCGTAACCGGCCCATTCTTTACCGACATCTCAACAGAAAGGCCACTGCCAACCTTTCCGTGATAAACCTGTAGCGGACGAACCCTGGTTCTGCCTTCCGCAATAGTTATATGACCAGGACCGTCATGTCCCATCAGCACAACATCATCATTAAAATCCATTGCGTAATATTCAGTGAACGAACCACCAGCGCCAAAACTGTCCATGATCTTCATGGCTTGCGCATTCTTAATCTCGTATTCGCCGGCAACAGGGATGCCTCTTGCAGTAAGGAGTGAATTGCCGAGAATAATGGAACTGATGGCGTCTTCATTATCAGGAATGCCGGTTCCTTTATAGTAATATGCCAACGATCCAAGCTTGTAACGATCCGCCATTATATCCAGCGCAACCGATGTTCTGGCGGCTCTTTTTAATTCTTCTTCTGAACAATCGGCCTGCACATCAAAAGATTCATGAAAAACATTTACTCTTGCTGATATTTCCCCATCACTTACTTCTTTGCGTAATGCTGCGAGTTCTTCCACTTCAATAAGCTCTATATGTCCGCCGAAATGCGCGTAATGCCGGGTAAAGTCTGTATAAATGTCCAGCATGCCACTGTAATAATGCCCCATACAACCAAGCCGGTTATTGGCCATAACATTTGCCACTCTTGCCGCTTCAACCCACTCCTTCACTTCGTTCCAGCATAATTCGTCGTTGTGCAACATTCCGGTGATCTGGTGGAATTTTATGCCGGTCCGGTTGAATACATTTGCCAGTTCAGGAACCGGGCAGGCTGAACAAAACGCCAACCATTCTCCTGTCATTTTGGTGCGGTCGTTCAGGTTGTTGAACCATTCATAATCAATAGCGGCTTCGGGAGCCAGGTTAAGAATGATCACCGGAACTTTTGCCCGCTGCACAACAGGCAGCACGGTGCCCGACAATGCATAGGTGCTGACGTATAAAAAAATAACGTCAACATCTTCCTGCCTGAATTTTTTACCAGCTTCAAAGGCTTTGTCAGTATTATCAACAAGACCGGCGTTTACAATATGCGGATGAACAGCCGCAAGTTTATCATGCACAATGTTCAGATATCCCTCAAGGCGATCTTTCAGTCCTGCAAACTGATCCCAGTAAGCGTCGAGGCCAATGCCAAACAAACCGATCTTTAATTCTGACATATTACTTCGATTTTGAACAGAATCATTTAGAAACAAAATTTAGCCTGCTTTTTCCAAGGTCTTTTGAAGTGGCCACCGCTATTCCCCGTTGTTCCTTTTTGTTCACCGCGCAATAAAAATGATACACAACTCCTTCATGCTTTATTACAAAAGACTTGTGCGCATACAGCTCATCGTAAGGCTCCGACGATTCCACGAGATTTGCACCTGACCAGTCGGTCCAGTTTACCAGGTCGTATGAACAGGCAAACCTGTTGAACGCACCTTTGCGGTCCTGCCAGAATGCTCCGAAATAAAACATCACCCACAGATCTCCCATTTTCTGTAACACAGGATCTCCTGTTATACCCGCTGGATGGTGCACCACCGGCTCCTGCTCAAACCTTTTCCATTGAAGCATATCGTTCGATACAGCCATGCCAATCCTTTCAAACCACCGGGTCCTGACATTGTTCGCTGCACTGTCACCGTTAGCATTGTAATACATTACAAAAGGGTAACCTGTAAGTTTTGATTTGTCATTGATCACCGTGCTTTTAAAAAGCTTCCTGTTCTCCCACCAGCGAACGTCTTTATCGGTTGACATAAATACAGGTTTGTCAAGCCTTTTCCATTCATGTGGTTTTGAAGGATCTCTCCGGGTAAATGCCATGCCCAGCGAAAGAAGCCCTGCTTCATACCCCCTTGCATTACCGCCAAAATAAGACATCCAGTATTTACCCTTGTATTTTCTGATTTTATAGCTGCCACCCCATTCAGTATCCTGTAGCGCGATGTAACCAGCTTTCTGATTAACATCCCAATCTGAAGTGTCGGGTGAAAACGAAAGCAATGTTCCCAGTGTTGTCCAGTTCAGCAGGTCACTGCTTTTCGCAAGCCTGGTTTCATACCCTCTTCCGCCGAAGATCAGGTACACCATATACCAATCCTTTCCCTTGCGAAATATGCTAGGACAATCCATTTTCAGTGAGTCATTTGGTGGCACCATTACCAGGCCGTATTTAAAAGGTGTTTTTACTTCTTCATATACTTCCTGCATTTTTGTGGCACTAACCTCCTTTGGAAGCTGGGCGGATGCTTCAATCACAATTCCGGCAAATAATAATATAATGTACAATTTTCTCATTTGCTTTCTTCAACCTTAAAAGTATAAGTTCCGGAACCAATATGAATAATAGCGGTTCCATTTTTCCGTTCTCTAATTTTCAGATCGCTTCTGCCATTGACAATTCTATCGCTTTCAAGAATGCGCGCATCATTGTTTGCCGGAAGATAAACAGTAGCGGTAGTATTAGGCGGGACTACTACTTTCAACACAAAAATCCTGTTATCTTTTTTCCATTCGCTGCCGATGGTTCCATAAAGCGATACATAGCTGGCAGTAGCGGAAGTGATGTTGCCAACAGGCTGCGGCCTGAATTCAATCTGTTTAAATGCAATTGAAGTGTCGTGCTGTGATATCCCAGCCAGCCCGGTATAGAACCATTCCATCAGATGACCCAGCATCAGGTGATTATTAGAGACAGACGGCAATGCCTGCCAGGACTCTGTAAGCGCGGTTGCGCCTTTCTCTAACTGGTATCCATATCCGGGAACATCGGTCCGGCTGTTCATGTTATATATAACATCCGATCTTCCCGCTTCATCCAGTGACTTTAGCAAAAACCTGTAGCCAACGTCGCCGGTTGTAAGTGAATTGTTCCTTGCCTGAATATCTTTAATAATGTTCTCAACTACCGCGTTTTTAAATTGCGTATCCACAAGCCCGAGATAAACAGCCATGGCGTTTGCGGTCTGACTTCCGGTTCCATATTGCATGGTTTGCTTATTAAAAAAAGCAGCATTGAATGCATCCTTTACATTTAAAGAATGTTCCCGGTATGCTGAGGCATCCTGCATATTATTCATCATTGTTGCGATCTTGCTCATCAGCTGCAGGTCGTAATAATAAATGGCAGTTGCCGTAATTCCCATTGGGGTAAGCTGGGCAAGGCCCGGCTTGTTGGGTCCAAGATCATACCAGTCACTCAGGCCATACGATAAAATATAATTCTTTGATTTTCGCTGCAGGTGATCCATGTAGCGCTTCATCATTCCATAACTTTCTTTCATGGTTTGTGTATCACCATACCACTGATACAGGTACCATGGCAGAATGATTGACGCGCTACCCCATTCCGGCGAGTCCATGAATATGCTATCCATGAACGGCATCTTTACATATTCCGGTGCAAATTCCGGCACAACTCCCTGGTCTGTTTGGGCAGCCATCATATCGCGAACAGTTTTGCGAAAGAATCCCGACATATCATAATTCAACCTGATCGAATTACCCATAAGGTGTGTCTGTTCAAGCCATCCCAGCTTTTCACGATGAGGACAATCGGTGACAATACTTGCCAGATTGCTTTTGATGGCCCAGTCGATCAGAGAATAAGTACGGTTGAACAATTTACTGGATGAAGTAAATGTTCCTGATTTATTAACCGCATTTCTTGTATGCAATCCATTTACCTGCAGGATAACGGGCAGGTTTAAAACGTTTGATCTGCCGGCAGGCACTGCACGCTCCACCTGCAAATACCGGAATCCGTAATAGCTGAAACGCGGTTGCCAGGTTTCAACCCCCTCTCCTTTTAATATATAATCGAAGAATACCGGACTGCCTGTGGCACGCTGATCAGCTGTTCCATCTTCCTTCAATAATTCAGCGGGAACGATGCGAACGGTATCCCCCTTTTTTCCTCTCACGATTATTTGCGGTATGCCCGATGCGTTTTGTCCAAGGTCATACACATGAATACCGGGACTTATCCGGGTTGTTTTTTGCGGTTTGAAAATCTCGTGAACCTTCAATGGAAAATGCTGAGCGTACAACACAGCTGGTCCGTCAACACCTAATGCATTTTTCCACGATGAGTCATTGAATGTACTGGTATTCCAGCCTGACTGTTCAAGGGTGGCGTTGTAATCTTCGCCGCCATAAATGCTGGAGAAGGTTATGGGTGACGATGAAGTTTTCCAACTTTCGTCACTGATAATGTTATCCGAAGTACCGTCGTTGTATTCTATGTACAACCTGAAGATCATTTTCGGGAATCCGAACGCGCTGGTAAGTTTTCGGTAGCGTTGCCTTGGAATAAAGTAGAACCCATTTCCAAGCATAACTCCTATCGCATTTTCCTGCTTCAACTGACCGGTCACATCGAAAGTTACATACTGCGCTTCCTTGTCGTACTGCGTCCAGCCCGGATCTAAAAAATGGTCTCCAACTTTTTTTCCGTTAAGGCTTAATTCAAAATGCCCCAACCCGCTAATGAATATTTTTGCACTTTTGACCGGCCTGGAAACAGAAAAACCTTTCCGCAGCAATGGCAAAGTGTTCCTGATATGCTGCCATCTTGAATTTCCTCTTCCGTGTTCGGCAGGTACCATCTTAAGCGAATCCGGCAATACTTCATAGGCGATCCATTTGGCGTTATTCCAATCAGACTTTGAAAGTAAACCCATTTGCCAGGTGGAAGACTCACTCCAGGCAGGATTAGCATTTTTATTAGTCCATACCTGCACCTTCCAGAAGTAAGTTGTCGCTGACTTAAGGGGTTTCCCATTATATTTCACATGAATGGAAGCATCTGATTCTATCTTTTGTGAATCCCAGACATTTCCCATATTCCTGTTCAGCGTTTGCAGGTCATCTGAAACCAGGATCCTGAAAGCGGTTTGCAACAGCCCGCGCTGATTACTTTTGATTTGCCAGCCCAACGATGGATTCAGGTTTTCCACGCTTACCGCCTGCCTCATGTTTTCACAGGTGAGGTTGGTCACTTCTACCCTTTGTGCTTTTACGCAAAAGGAAAGAACCAGGCTGACTATTATGAAAGTTATTTTTTGCATTGATCAGGACATAAAATTCCTATTGAACATCCAGCGCATTCACACTCACTTTTTCCGCAAGTGCCGACGACAACCTGACTTTGTATTTTCCCGCGTTGATCATGCTGCCAGTTGAACTGTTGATGTAATTTGATTTACCTGCTCTTGTTGGTGTAAATTCCACGTCTTCTATTTTCATAAGCGTACCATCGGCAGAATACAGCTCCAGTTTTGCATTTATCATTTTCTGATGCGGGTTGTTGTAAGTGATCGTAAGCGAGTATAAGTCTGCAACGCCAACTGAAATTTCCCATTCGATAAAATTCTGTGGTGAAGCAGTTTTAAAAATGACCCTCTCTTTTCCATCTACCTCACCAATGCCAATTCCCGGACCATACAATCTTGCCGCTATCGCCTTGTAGCTGGTAACGGACTTGAGATCATAAGCAGGCTCTATTGTATTTGCAGGGACCAGGAAGATCGAATACAAAGATGCGTTTTGAGGTTTGTCTCCTTCATTTGATCCCAAAAAAACCTGACTTCCTTTTTCATATCTCCTGCGATTAAGTTTAAAAATCTTCCCGTTGCTGTTTGAGATCATAGTTTTAGTTTCTTCATATTCCCTCAACCAGGCGGGACGTTCAACAATCAAACTATCCATCCCGATATAAACATCGGTTTCTTCCGTTATTTTAAAACCTGTGACAAGATTTACAGTCGAATCGGGTTGTCTGAGCCAGGTTGCACCAAACAGTTCTGGGGGCACTGACATAAATACCGCTTTTGAATTGGTGTATTGCCTGTCACCCGCATCCAGCCAGTCTTCAACTGACCACTGTTGATTTTTTTTATCAGGAATATCCCTTGCCGTTATATCCGCTACTAAAACAGATTGTGATGCAGGAGTAATTGATGGATTCGCGGAGGCAATAGCAATTGCGCTGATAATAGCCTGACCCGATGCCACACGTGGAAATGAAATGGTCAGCCTGCCTCCTTTAACATCAGCCGTGATCGTCTTTTTGAGAGCGGCGTCATGTCCCACCTCTTTCCATATATCCAGGTCCCTGATCACAACCTGATCGTTGACAGCAACATCAAACAATCTCCAACCTCTGTTATCCATTCCGCCTCCCGTTCCCAGCCAGGGTTCAATAAAATAAAGTTCTACTAGATATTTTCCATCGGGAACAGGAAAATGAAACCTAAGCTTGTCGCGGCCATACCGGAAGCTCTGGAACAATTTCCAGTCCTTCGTACCTTTTACCGGATCGTTTGTTTTTCGCTGCGATGCAAAAAAAGCGGGCATGCCTGCGAAATCTGTTGTCCATGAAGTTGAACCAACAGTTGTGTCCGACGATTTCCGGCGGTCTGCCATCCATTCATTTCCATTTTCATCAACATAACTGCCGCCGCCGCAGTTCAGCCGGTAAATATATTTATACCCTGGTTGCGGAGCTGTAATGGGTGAAGCATCTTTATACAGGATTTTAAAATTTGGCGATTCAGGCAGATGGCGTAATACTATTAAGTCTTTTGCCACAGCCTTGCCATTGACGTAGCCAATTGCATACAGGATATTAAACTGAATATTTACTCCATCCCATTGAAAATGGGTTCCGGTCTTTCCTCTTTTTCTTTTGCCAAGTGAACGCTGATCCAGATCATTGAAAAGTTCCACTTCATCACAATTGGAATAAACAACGATACCGCTTTTTGGCCCTGGCCGCATCCACCTGTCGGGCCATGTATGCGAAACGATGTACACCATCGGCTCTTTTTCCTTCGGAGCAAAATTTGACCGGTACATGTAAAATACATCCAGCGGTTCTTCCCATGGCGTAAGCAGTCCTTTATAATTAACAGGGCCAATCCGGTCGAGTTCACGATAGCCTTCGCCACCCTGTACCCGTCCGGGGTTATCATGCGAAGTATGCAACCACATGAAATGACCTGACGTTTTATCTTTTACTGAATCTGCCAGTCGCACTTTCATTTCCATCAACTGAGTCATCCGGTCCTCACTGTAAATACCGTTTTGTACAAACGAACCTTCGGTATGCAGGTCAAGCGTTCTCCATGCACCGTATTCTCCAATCAATACCTGCCGCTGAAGATCTGCGCCATACGTTAATGGATCACCGCCATAGGTTCCCGTCCAGTTTTGCGGCACGTCCCAATCAGTTCCCGAACCGCCATTACAAGTCACTACTTTTCGCTCAGACGAAGCCGATGGATCAAGTTGCCTGATCAGCTCCATACATTCGCGCGCAAAATCTTCGGGCAGCTTGCTTTCATTCTGAAGTCCCCATAAAACTACGGATGGACTATTCCTTCGTTCTTTCACCCATTCTTTTAACAATGATTTGAAATTATTTCTGAACTCTGGTGAGTCGTACCATACGTGAGCCGAAATCTGCGTCCACCAGAGAAAACCAAGTTCGTCCCAGTATTGATTGTACCGGAGATTGTGCGGCTGGTGAGCGTCGCGGAAAGCGTTAAATCCTGCAGCCTTCATCTGCATCACTCTTGTCCTGATTTGTTCTGCCGTGAATGCATGACTATTTCCGATCAGGTGTTCGTATTCCGCGATGCCATTGATAAATACCGGTTTGCCGTTCAACAGGAACTGGTTGGTACTGTCTTTTCTCCCAACCGGCCAGCTGATCCATCGGATACCATAGGGTGTGGTAATCCTGTCAATGACCTTTCCGTTTTCGTGCACCTCAGTCACCATTGAATACAGATAAGGATCTTCAACCGACCAGAGATGAGGATTGGTTATAACAGGCAATTGCTGTTTAACGGTAATGGTATCGGATGCTTTAATAGTTTTTGTGATCGATACGCTGGTTATGGTATCATTTTCCCTGTTGAGCAGACTGTTTTTAATTATGACACTCCTCGATCTGTTGCCGTAATTCTTTAGTTCAGTAGAGATATTCAATTGAGCTTTTTCTGTGGATACTCCCGGAGCATTCCAGATGTGCACTCCGAATGGCTCTACTCTTACAGGATCGGTGATGACCAGATGTACCGGCCTGAATATTCCCATTGGTTGTGAACCTTCTGAAAATCCGCGTTCATCAGAACAACCGCCGCAAACCCAGGGAAGGTCTTTTATGTTGGCGGGATGGTCGGAACGAACCGCTAATAAATTAGGCTTGTCTGCCTGAATCAGGTGAGTGACGTCGATCGTAAAGCTTGTCCTGCCTCCTGCATGGTATCCTGCTTTCTTACCATTCAGCCATACAGTTGCGTACGAGCCAACTCCTTCAAAAAAAAGAAAATAACGCCTTCCGGGAGTTTGGCTTTTCAGATCGAATGTTTTTCTATACCACGCATACCCGTGCCTGTTACCATGCCGCATCCTGCGGTAACCTTCGTAGGCATCCCAGTTATGGGGTACATCAACTACCGTCCATTTCCTGTCTGAAAAAGATTCCAGTTCAAATCCATTATAAGCTTCTTTATTATTGTCATGCGCGATAGTTCTCCAGTTTTCACCAAGTGAAATTACAGCGCGGGTTTCCGTCTTATCCAATTGGTTTAATGCTCCGTCATAGTAATACCATTTTCCTTTTTGCGTATTGAATCTCTTTGTCTTTCCATTATACCTTAAATAGCATTCATTGCCGCTTTCCGAGAAAATTGATACCTGTTTCAGATTTCCATTCTTCCAATCAATATCCATGACAAACCCGCCTCTCGCACGAATGCCTTTTAAAATTCCATCGGGAAGATCTTTTGGCAACGCGGGCAATATGTCAATGAATTTTGTATGACTTTGCACCAGCATCTCCGCTATACCGGCTGCGCCGCCGAAATTACCATCGATCTGGAATGGCGGATGTGCGTCGAACAGGTTTGGATAAGCGCCTCCACCTTTTGCAGCCGGACTTATAAGCGTACGTACCATCTTAAATGCGTGCTCCCCATCTTTGAACCTCGCCCATAAATTAATTTTCCATGCAAGGCTCCATCCCGTACCCGCGTCTCCACGAAACAACAATGATTGTCGTGCGGCCTGCATCAACTGCTGCGTTTCATCCCAGTTGATCTCACTTCCGGGATATACTCCCCATAAATGCGAAACATGGCGATGCTTGTTAGTTGTGTCGTCTTTATCCTCCAGCCATTCCTGTAACTGACCGAATCTGCCTACCTGGTTCGGTGCCAGCTGATCATATTTTTCACGAAGTATTTTTCTTAGTGCGGAGTCTGTATTAAGTATCCTTGAAGCCTGTAAAGTATTATTGAACAGATCACGAATTATCTGATGATCCATCGCTGGTCCTGCAACCAGACCCCCATTTTCCGGTGAGTTGGAAGGAGAGCTGATCAGCCACCCTGTTTTCGGATCCTTTATAAGAAAATCAACAAAAAACAAAGCCGCCTCCTTCATGATCGGATACGCTTCATTCTTTAAAAATTCGCGATCGTATGTAAATAGATAACGGTCCCACAAATGATGACACAACCATGCTCCGCCTGTTACCCAGATCCCATGGTTGGCCGCATTAATAGGAGCCGTTCCGCGCCACAGATCGGTATTATGATGCAATACCCATCCCCTTGCATTGTAATGTGACTTCGCGGTTTTTCTTCCTTCCTGTGCCAGCTCCCTTGTCATTTCAAAGAGTGGCTTGTGCATAGGCAGCAGGTTCAATACATCTGCCGGCCAGTAATTCATTTCCGCGTTAATATTGGTAGTGTACTTGCTGCCCCAGGGCGGTGCCAGCAAATCGTTCCAGATGCCCTGCAGGTTTGCAGGCCTTGTTCCTGGTCGCGAAGAAGAGATCAGCAAATATCTTCCATACTGAACAAAAAGCGAAACAAGTGAAGGATCACTGCCTTTGGAGAATTTTTCAATGCGTTCATTTGTTGGAAGGCGCTCGTTTTCCGTTGCACCGAGGTCAATGAATAATGTATTAAATAGCTTTGTGTACTCTTTGATGTGTGCCGCTTTGATCAGGTCGAAAGACTTTTTATTCACGGACTGTACCGGCTGCTTTGCAAGCAAGTCCGCGTTGCCGGAAACAT
>DASWTK010000230.1:0-55425 GCA_036402175.1 Chitinophagaceae bacterium
GAGAATAGTGTATCGCAATTACTTCCGTCTTTTACTTTCAAACGATAACTTCCCGGCGCCATATTCAGCAGATCGGGAGTTACAGCCACGATGCTGCCCGACTGGTTGACCCACCAATAATTGACATTTCCTGTAACATTACCAATGCTGATTCCGGTAATGCTACCATTATTCAATCCGCATACTGCATCCTTTAACTGCAGGCCGGAAGTGTTCATAACAGGAGACGGTAACAGGATCAACGTAAAGAAGGAAGTTGAATCACCGCAGGCTCCCGAAATGTCTTTTACTACCAGTTTGTATTTTCCGGGCGCTGCATTCAGTAGATCAGTTGAATTGCTGATAAGCATTCCCTGTTCGTTATACCACGACCGGGTAGCAAATTCCATATCGGTCAGTTGTATTCCTTTAATGGAACCATTGTTTGCACCGCAGGATGGGTGTATAACAACAGCATTCAGCGCATTTATTTTTGGAACCTTGTCGGGCACTTCAAACAGAGAAGAATATATAATGCAGTTCTGCAGACCCTCTAGTCGCAGCCTGTATCTACCGGGCCTTGCATTACTAAAGCAAAGATCGTTGCTGACCGGATTGCCGGTCTCGTCTTCCCATCTCCAGCCGATACCATTTTTTACACTCAATCCGCAAATAGAACCATTATCTCCTCCGCAACGTGCAGAGGTAATTTTCACGTTATTAATATCAATTGAAGGCGACGCATCCGGTATTACAAATGAAAAAGTCTCCTCGCATAAAGACCCTATTGAAAGCTTTAGAAAATATCTTCCGGCGGGCACTAACCGGAGACAGGTATCATAGCCCACGATAGCGCCGCTTTCGTCTTCCCACCTCCATCTTGTTCCGCTAAGAATGCGTAATCCGCAGATTGCTCCATAGCCTCCTTCACAGGTAACCGGGCTTACCGAAACATTTGTTGTATCGATCTTCGGCATGGAATATTCAGAAGTAGCATTGAATATTTCTGTTGCCGTGGCAATGACATTTTCACCATTCACCGGTCCATTGTATGTCCAAATTCCATTCTGATCAGAAGTGACGTTCGCGAACCATGTTTTTCCTTCGCAGGTTGGACAGTTCTCATTATAGAATAACTCAATGATGTTATTCGGCAGACTTGTACCGCTGATCATGCCTCTTATGTCGATCCTGTTGATATAAACAAAAGGTTGCGGTCTTTGCGGCGGACTTAACACACTCCAGTTTCGTAATTCAATAGCTCTTTTTTTGTTGCAATAGGTGCTGTTTTTCGTAACACGAATACTATAGGTGGCATCCATGATAATAGCACCCAGTTTCCAGTAACGGATCGTGTTTTGTGTAATGGTGCTTTGAAAAGATCTTCTTATATCAATAGCACGACCGTACAATCCGTTCCGGTCTGGTTCACCGGCTCTGTCTTCATATCCCAGGATGTTGTCTGAAATCAGGAAATTACTTTGAAGATCGGAAGCCAAAATTCCTGAGCTTCTTCTCTGCCCGCCGATATAATTATTTGTGATTACAGGATTGGCCACAATGCCCGGATAGTTGGGAAATGTATTCAGGTTACTCACATTGATAGCGGCTATACTGTTTCCCTGGATGTTGTCGCCGTTAACATCAATACCGAATTTATTATTTGAGATCGTTGTGGTTGCGTCATTCATACCTTCACCTGTAACCGTAATATCAGTATTAAGAGAATAGAACAGGTTACCCTCAGCTACAGTACTGCCTCCTATTAAAAAATTGCTGGAATTGCCTTTGAAGATAATGCCGGATGTATTGTCGGCATTTCCACCGGTCCGGTCACCGAACGTCAGGCTCACTCCGTCTGTATCAAGACCGAAAATATTGCTGCTGATATTTATGTTGGAAGATTTTCCAAATCTTGAATCGTATTCGTCGAATATTGCTGTTGTCCATCCGCTGATAACATTGCCTTTACCCGGTTCACCGATTTTTATATTCTGGCTTCCCTGCAACATAAGACCGAAAAGCAATTGCGGGCGGCTTCCTGTTGAAGCATTCACAACCTTCCCTTTCAGGAACAGTCCATAAATGGAAACGTTCTTCGCAAGCCGTGCATCAAATAAATAAATTAGTCCGCTGCCCGAATAAAGTCCCTCAATGGCAACGCACACTTTGGCGTCTGACACACCCAAAGCAGCGCCAGGCTGTGTTGTACCGTCAATAATCAGGTTGTCTGTCAGGGCAGGAAGTAAATTGTTAACGGGAATATTGATGATCAGATCTCTCGCACGTGTGATGTTAAACCGGATGGTATCTGTTCCGCTTCTGCCATTTGCCGCGGCTTTTTCCAGCGCATCGCGAAGCGAGCCATCGCCTGAAGGAAGTGTGGAGGTTACAATAAATACGTCAGCCAAAACTCGTTGGCTGCTTAAACATAAAATAAGGAGACAGCAAATTAGCAGCCTATTCATAAGCAGGGTGGCTAAAGGTAATTAAAATAGGCTTGAAAAGCGTATTGAACCGGCTGTGAAACAGGTTTCTGCGTTTACGCATTCTTGTAAGTCGCGTTCAGTTATCAGGCACCATAGTCAAGGGTTTCAGGCACAATTCCCCTAACTTTGCAGCCATTTTTTATTAGGGATCAAGGCCCGCAATCAAACAATTAATGAGCTCAAAATATCCTGAATTTCAGCAACTGAACCTGCCGGCAATAGAAAAAGATATGCTGACACGCTGGGATGAGCGTAATGCATTCGAAAAAAGCGTTGACCTCCGCGAGGGGTCGCCTCCATTTGTATTTTATGAAGGTCCGCCCAGTGCCAATGGCATGCCCGGTATCCATCACGTCATCAGCCGTACATTAAAAGATCTGGTATGCAGGTACAAGACCATGCAGGGATTCCAGGTAAGAAGAAAAGGCGGATGGGATACGCACGGTCTTCCGGTTGAATTGGGTGTTGAGAAGGAACTGGGAATTTCCAAGGAAGACATCGGAAAAAAAATATCGGTTGAAGAGTATAACCGCAAATGCCGTGAAGCGGTACTTCGTTATAAGGATAAGTGGGATGAATTGACGAAAAAAATGGGTTATTGGGTTGACCTCAACGATCCCTACATCACTTTCGAAAATGACTATATCGAAACCCTGTGGTGGATATTAAAGCAGCTCTATAACAGGGACCTTTTATATGAAAGCGTAAGCATACAACCTTATTCTCCCGCAGCTGGAACCGGCTTAAGCTCACATGAACTTAATCAGCCGGGTACTTACAAAAATGTAAAGGACACTTCGGCGGTTGCAATGTTCAGGGCAATCAGGGATGAGCAATCGGACTTCCTTTTTGTTGAAGCAGGGAAAGTTCAGAAAGACGCAGAAGTTTTTTTCCTTGCCTGGACAACCACTCCATGGACATTGCCCTCAAACCTGGGATTAACTGTAGGTCCGGCTATTGATTACGCGCTTGTGCACACCTTCAATCCATATACGCATCTGCCCGTAAATGTTGTTCTTGCCCGGGCATTGGTTGAGAAATATTTCAAGCCTGAAGGCGAAAATGGCGCAATGGAATTTAAAGAAGGCGATAAGGTTTTGCCATGGAGAATTCTCACAACCTTCAAAGGTTCGGGATTAGAGAACTGCAGGTATGAACAATTACTGCCCTACGAAGCAAATTCTCCTGAAGCAATTGAGCAACAAACGCCGGGTGCTAAACCATTCAGGGTTTTGCTGGGCGATTTTGTTACTACAGAAGACGGAACCGGCATCGTACATACTGCACCTGCGTTTGGTGCTGACGACTTCAGGGTGGGAAAGAAATATAATATCGGTATACTGACGATGGTGGACAGGGAGGGGAAATTCGTAAACGGCCTCGGCGAATTCAGCAACAGGTATGTAAAAAATTACAAGGATGATGCAGGATATGTTGACGTGAATGTTGATATAAGCGTGAAGCTTAAGAAAGAGAACCGGGCATTTAAAGTTGAAAAATACGAACACAGCTATCCGCATTGCTGGAGAACCGATAAGCCTGTACTTTATTATCCGCTTGACGCCTGGTTTATACGAACCACTGCTTTGAAAGACCGGATGGTTGAGTTGAACAAAACCATTAACTGGAAGCCAAAGTCAACCGGCGAAGGCAGGTTTGGCAACTGGCTCGAAAACATGGTCGACTGGAATCTGAGCCGAAGCAGGTATTGGGGCACGCCACTTCCGATCTGGAAAACGGCTGATGAGACCGAGGTAAAGTGTATTGGCTCCATCGAAGAATTGAATGCAGAGATCCGGAAGGCAAACGAGGTATTAGGTGGTGACGCGAACAGGAATTACCTGCATGAAGGTATTCTTGATCTTCACAAACCTTATGTTGATGAGATCATACTGGTAAGTGAATCGGGCAAGCCAATGAAGCGGGTTCCGGACCTGATAGATGTTTGGTTCGATTCAGGTGCCATGCCCTATGCGCAGTGGCATTACCCTTTTGAAAATAAAGACCTGGTTGATAAGGGCACTTTTTTCCCTGCGGATTTCATAGCAGAAGGTGTTGATCAGACCCGCGGTTGGTTTTATACGCTTCATGCGCTTGGCGCACTTTTATTTGACAATGTGGCATATCGCACCTGTGTGTCGAATGGCCTTGTGCTTGATAAGAATGGAAACAAGATGAGCAAGCGACTCGGAAATGTCGTGGATCCGTTTAAGACCATCGCCGATTTCGGAGCAGATGCCACCCGCTGGTATCTCATTACCAATGCTTCGCCCTGGGATAATATGAAGTTCGACCTGGATGGCATTCGCGAAGTGCAGCGGAAGTTCTTCGGCACTTTATATAATACCTATCAATTCTTCGTTCTATACGCCAATGTTGATGGGTTCGTTTTCAGCGAGAAATCCATTCCTGTTGAGCAGCGCCCTGAAATTGACCGCTGGATTTTATCGGCACTCAATACGTTGGTTCAAAAGGTTACAGCTTTCATGGACGATTTCGAGCCCACGCAGGCGGGCCGTGCCATTGAAGAATTTGTTGATGAACATTTAAGCAACTGGTATGTACGCTTATGCCGCCGCCGGTTCTGGAAGGGCGAATATGAGCACGACAAGATCTGCGCTTATCAGACCCTTTACGAATGCCTCGAAAAAGTCACATTGCTGATGGCGCCGGTTGCGCCGTTTTTCAGTGATGCGATATTTTCAAATTTAAACGGTGTCACAAATCGCTACAAAGCCGAAAGCGTTCATCATGCAGATTTTCCGAAAGCTGCTAAAGAATTAATCGATCCTTTACTGGAAGAAAGGATGAGCCTGGCGCAGGATGTGTCTTCTCTTGTTCTTTCGTTACGTAAAAAGGTGAACATCAAGGTAAGGCAACCATTGCAAAAGGTGCTGATACCCGTGCTTACCACAGGAATGCAGGAACAGCTTGAAAAGGTGGAAGATCTGATCATGAATGAGGTAAATGTTAAAGAAATAGAATACCTGCGGGATACGGAAGGATTCATCAAAAAGAAGATCAAGCCCAATTTTGTAGCGCTGGGCAAGAAGCTCGGTCCGAAAATGAAGGCGGTTTCCAACGCACTGGCAGCTTTTACCCAGGAAGATATAACCCGGCTTGAAAAAGAAGGTTCTTATTCTTTGCTAATTGCTGATGAACCCGTAATATTACAACTCACTGAAGTAGAGATAACCAGTGAGGATGTTCCTGGCTGGATGGTTGCCAATAAAGGTCCTTTAACGGTTGCTTTGGACGTAACAGTTACCCCCGAGCTGCTCAACGAAGGAAATGCCCGCGAATTTGTGAACCGGATACAAAAGATCAGAAAGGAAAGCGGTTTTGACCTGACCGACCGGATCTTTGTTAAGGTTACAGAAACCGATGCGCTGAAATCATCTATCACACAGTTTAATGACTATATTTGCGCCGAAATTTTGGCAGACAAACTGGAAGTTGTCCCTCAAATGGCTAATGGCACTGAAATAGAAGTAAACGACATTCTTTTGAAAGTTTTAGTTACTAAAAAAGCCTAACCGTATGGCAATCAAGAAAAAAGCGGCAAAACCGGCTAAAAAAGCTGCTTCAAAGCCTGCTGCAAAAGTGGGTAAACAGGCAGCTGCAAAAAAATCAGCGCCTAAAAAGGCTGCACGCCCTGCGAATGGGACGGCCAAAGCTTTGCCCAGGACAGGAAAGCCTGTTGCTAAGAAAGATGCCAAATCAGCCACTTCCAGGAAGGTCAGTCATCCCGTATCTAAAAACTCAAAAACAGTTAAACTGCCAGTAAAACCTGTTGCAAAAAAAGCTGCACCTCCTCCGCCTCCTTCAAAACCTGCGGCAAAGCCCGCAGCAGAGAAGTCAGCGGCTCAACCTGTGGCTCATCATCCAGTTACCCCGGCCAAGCCGCTTGTAACTACGCCTCCACCGCCAGCAAGGCCTGCTCCCAAGAAAGAACCGGCCAAACCTGTGAAGGTGGTAATACCTGAAATGAAAACAAAGAGCTCTGTAAAATATCAACCGGAGTTTACCAAATCAGTTCTTGACACACCACCACAACATATTCAAACCGGACCCACTATGCGATACAGTGATGCCGAACTTGTAGAGTTCAAAGAGATCATTCTTAAGAAACTGGAAGCTGCGAAAAAAGAATTAGCATACCTGCAAGGCCTTATCACCCGCAAAGATGAAATGGGAGGCGATGAAAGTGAAAACCGCTATATGACCATGGAAGATGGAAGTATGAGCATGGAGCGCGAACAGCTTAGCCAGATGGCAAGTCGCCAGATCACTTTTATTGATCACCTGGAAAAAGCCCTGATGCGCATAGAGAATAAAACCTATGGTATCTGCCGTGTGACTGGTAAACTTATCGATAAAGCACGTCTTCGCGCTGTTCCTCATGCTACGCTGAGCATTGAGGCGAAACAAACGATGAATAAATAATTGAAAATTCAAAAGTCAAAATGTAAAATGCAAAATAGAAGAACTCTATTTTGCATTTTACATTTTGACTTTGATAACGATTAGAATCCTCTCCTGGTCTCACCCGACCCCACTCCCCAGAACTGACCGGGCATCGGCTTATTCAGCAAATAGTCATAGAAGAATTTGTAAGCTTCAAGTGTGTTATGCACTCTTTTATTTGGATTGTTTCCACCAATGCCATGACGCTCGCCCGGGTAGATCATGAATTCAAAATGCTTTTTAAGGTCCTGCAGTTTATTTACCAGATGAATGCTGTTCTGCATATGAACATTATCATCGGATGTGCCATGTACGATGCGCAGCAGGCCTTTATATTTATCGGCATAGGTCATAACTGAAGTTGCTTTATATCCATCTGGATTTTCCTGGGGGGTATCCATGAAACGTTCAGTATAGTGCGTATCATAAAACTGCCAGTCGGTAACAGAAGCATTCGCAACACCATGAGTGAAAACATCAGCTCCATAGGTGAGTGCCATACAAGTCATATAGCCACCAAAACTTCCTCCTGTGATCGCTATTTTTCCAGAGTCTACCCATGACTGTGAGCGTAACCATTTCGCACAATCGATGTAGTCTTCAATTTCGTGTTTTCCTAACTGGCGATGAATGTAATCAAGTCCTTTCTTGCCAAAATGACCTGAGCTGCGGTTGTCAAACGCTACCTGTATCATTCCTTCCTGCGCCCACCATTGAGCTGGTCCGCCAACAGGCCTCCATCTGTCGTAAACTGTACCAGCGTTTGGTCCACCGTAAATACTGACAAGCACCGGGTATTTTTTATTAGGATCAAAATTCACGGGATAAGTGATCATAACGGGCAGATCAAATTTTCCGTCTGCTGATTTTACTGTCCTGATCTCTGTTTTCGGTATGTTGTAATTATCGAATTCCGTTCCTTTGCTGTCGTATAGCTCACGGATCAATTTGCCTTTTCCGTCAAGTAAGGAGATCTTAGTTGGAGTTGATACATTAGAATAAGATGTGATAATGTATTTTCCATTCGGCGATATGCTGACCTGGTCATGAGTGTAATCGCCAAAGGTGAGTCTTGTCAAACCTTTCCCATCCATCCCAATTTTGTAAACATCAAATCTTGCGGAATTCTCTTTCCTTGCGCGGATATAAACCTGCTTTGCTTTTTCATCAACTTTTACAATACTTGTACCCCAGAAATTGCCTGTGGTGATCTGGTTAAGCAGTTTGCCATTCATATCGTACAGGTATAAATTTTCCCAACCGTCCCTGTCACTTTTCAGAATGAATCCTTTGCCCGTTGAGAGGAATTGAAGCCTGCTTGATTCATCAAGGTCTATCCATGTTTTTTGTTTTTCATCATAGATCTCTTTCTTGGTTCCGCTTGCCGCATCGATCTGGTAAATTTTCAGGTTGTCCTGCCCGCGGTTCATCCATTGAACCCAGAGCTTGCTATCGGGAGTCCATATCGGAGCGCCAAAGTACTGATCGTCTTTTTCATTAAAGTCGGCCCATACCGTTTTAGGGTTGGTTACTGAAGTTATCCCAACGCGCACATAGGGATTTTTATCGCCTGCCTTCGGATAACGCATGTTCTCGATGTATCCGTGCTGGTCTTTGATCACATAGATCGGAAATACTGGTACGGGTGAATCATCAAAGCGCATGAACGCGATCTGCCTGCTATCAGGGCTCCACCAGAATGCGCGATACCGGCTGCCTCTTCCAAGTATTTCTTCATAATAAATCCATGAAGCATATCCGTTCAGAACAGAATCATTTCCGTCATTAGTAAGCTGAACTTCTTTTTTTGAATCAACTTCCATGGCAAAAAGATTGTTGCTGCGGGTATAGGCTACCCATTTTCCATCGGGAGATGCTGTGATATTCTTTTCATTGTTTTTCAACCCAAGTGAAGATGCTGTAGGAGTTGATGGCCTGCCTGATTCCACTTCCTTGTTTTCATAAGGAACAGCCTTGCCTGTTTTAACTTCCACCGACATCGTTTTCATTTTGCCGCCATCAGCTTCATCCCTGCGCATTTCAACATAATGTTCATCATCAACCCACTTGTTGATCATCGGCAATGATTTCTGAATGTTTGTGGGTGCGCTTTTAAATAACTGATCGTATGTAAAATCTTTCTTCTGGGCCGATGCAATCGTTGTTATCAGCAGAAATACCAATGTAAAAGCCAGCATCACTCGTTTTCTCATGATAAATAAAGTTTTTTGTGGATGACCAAATTACGAATGTTCAAATATTATGTTTTACCGAATATCATAAACCGTTAGTACCATTACTTCACTTCCTGCATATCTACAAGTCTCCTGTAATGTCCGTTTCTTTCCATCAATTCAGCATGCGTTCCTCTTTCAACGATCTCACCCTGTTTTAGCACGATAATGGTATCGGCATGCCTTACGGTACTCAGCCGGTGAGCTATTACAATACTGGTACGGTTCTGCATCAGCTTATCCAACGCGTCCTGTACCAGTTTTTCAGACTCAGTATCCAGCGCGGAGGTTGCTTCGTCCAGGATAAGTATCGGAGGATTTTTATAAATAGCCCTTGCAATCGCCAGTCGCTGTTTCTGACCGCCGCTCAGGCGGGAGCCCCTGTCGCCAAGAGTTGTTTCAAATTTGTTCTCGAGCCCTTTGATAAATTCAGTTGCATTCGCGGTATCCGCCGCCTGAATAAGCCGTTGCTCATCCGTTTCAAGTCCCATGGTGATGTTGGCAACCACTGTATCATTAAATATGATGGCTTCCTGGGTCACTATGCCGATCATTTTTCTCAGGTCGTCAAGCTTTATACTGCGGATATCCTGGCCATCAATGGTAATGCTGCCTTCCTGCACATCAAAAAATCTTGGGACGAGGTCGCCGATGGTAGATTTTCCCGATCCGCTATGACCAACAAGCGCAATCATCTTTCCTTTCGGAATCGTCAGTTCAATATTCCTGAGAACCGGTTCCTGGTTATAGCTGAAACTTACATTGTTGAACTTTACTTCTGAATTAAAATGCTGTAACCGTGTTGCGTTTTCGGCATTCCTGATTTCGATAGGGGTATCAATTAAATTATAAACCCGTTCAACAGACACCAACCCTTTTTGCAATGATGTAACGGCGGTTGAAATATTCTTTGCGGGCTGAAGTATCTGGGAGTAAAGAGCGAGATAGGTGATGAAAACCGATCCTTCCAGGTTCCCTTCAATCACAAGCCGTCCGCCATACAAAACCACGGTAACAATTATGGCGATGCCAAATAATTCCGAGAGCGGTGACGCAAGTTCCTTCTGATTGAACATGGCCTTGCTGCTTTTTGAAAAGCTGCGGTTCAGATCGGCGAAACGATTCTGAAAAAATTTTCTTGCGCCGAAAGCCTGGATGATCTTGATGCCGGAAATAGTCTGGTCAACCGACTGCAGGATCTTTGCCAGCATCTCCTGGTTGAAATACCCTTTTCTTTTCAGGCTTCTTGAAATAATTGAGATGATGAAACCGGAAACAGGAAAAAAGATGATGGTAAAAACCGTGAGCGAGGGTGACCAGTAAAAAAGCATAATAAAATAAGCGATGATCATAAACGGGTCTCTCAGGAAAACCTGAAAGGCGTTGATCACTGAGTGCTCTATTTCCTGAACATCGTGTGTGATGACAGTGAGCATATCGCCCTTTTTGCGCTTATTGTAGAATGAAAGTGATTGGTCGCAGAACCGGTCGTACAAACGCAGCCTGATCCTTTCCAGCATCACCATGCGAAGTCTGACCAGTACTCTCACAGCCATATACCGGAAAAAATTAGATAAGATAGTTGCCAGCACTATTACCGAGCATACATACGCAAGCGCATACCATTTTCCTTTTTGCTGCGAGAAATAGTGGAAATAATAGGAGAAGAGGTCTTTAAAATAGTCGAGACCAACACGGAATTCACCCGGATGGTTGGTTTGCGTAACGGCATTGCTGCTGAATAATGTATCCAGAAGCGGGATCAGCATGGCAAAATTCACCAGTCCGAATACAATACCGAAGACCGTATAGATAATATATTCAGGAAAATAATGATGTAGCGGAGTGGCAAAGGAAAGAAGCCTTTTTACTAAGCGCATTATAGCTGATGAAATTCAATAAGGCGGCAAGTTACAGCAGATTGATTATTTATTATTGAATATTAATTGGCGGCGATCCGCTGCTCCGGGCTATTCCAATTGTGGCAATAAACAATATTCAAAATACCTTTGTCCGATGAATTTTCCTTCCTGTTCACTGGTAGTTTCAACCTATAACCGGCCCGATGCCCTTGAACTTTGCCTGGAAAGTATAACGCGTCAGGTAACCCTGCCCAACGAGATAGTGATTGCTGATGACGGATCGGGCGAACCCACCCGCCAGTTGATTGATGATTTTCAGAACCGGACTTCCATTCCTGTTGTACATATCTGGCAGCCCGATGAAGGATACCAGCTTGCAAGGATACGGAACAGGGCATTTGCCGCGGCCAAAGGTGAGTATCTTTTGCAGATCGATGGCGACCTGATCCTGGAAAAGCATTTTGTGCTGGATCATTTGAGTTTGTGCAGGCCGGGAACTTTCATCAGCGGATCGCGGACGATGGTTGATCCGGAACTGACCGGCAAGTTGCTGAAAAAAGAGGTAACAACGGATGATATCAGATCGCACCGCGAGCATCTGGGAAAGAGACACAATTCAGTCCGGTCGCCACTATTAAGAAATGCTTCGTACTTATTTCAGCGAAGCAAACGGAATTATAAGTATGTGCTGGGCTGCAATATGGCGTTCTGGAAAAAAGACCTTGAGCTTGTGAATGGCTACAATGAAGGGTTTAAAGGTTGGGGGAAGGAAGATAACGAATTGACCGTACGTTTGCAGAATGCCGGCCTTCAGCTGCGGTTTATAAAATTCGGAGCTGTGGTATATCATTTGTACCATAAAGTGGCTGACCTTTCAGCCGTACCGGCCAACGAAGAAAAACTCCTTCAAACCATTGCCCGGGGGGTTACTTTTGTACCAGCGGGTATGAATCAGTATGTTTCTGTAACCGGGTAAAAAAAATAATTTATGAATGAATCCAAACGGCAAAAGCAGATTGGCAGCCTTCTGAATGAAGAGCTGAACGATATATTTCGTCGCATGAACCTGAGCATGGTAGATGGCGGGATGGTTTCAATCAGTAATGTAATGGTTACGCCCGACCTGCTGGAAGCGAGGGTTTATCTGAGTCTTTTCCAGGTCAAGGATCCGGCGGCTACGATGAAAAAGATTGAAGACAAGGGTTGGGATATCAAGCGGGAACTGGCGGCAAGGGTGAAGCAGCAATTACGGCGTATTCCGGAATTGAAATTTTTCCAGGACGACACGTTAGACCATGTGTTTAAAATGGAGGAGTTGTTTAAGAAAATTAATAAGACGGAGGAATAAAATAATTAGATGATTAGCCGATTAGCTAATAGGAATTAGCCAATTTTGCCAATTAGCCGATAAGCAAATTGGTTAAACAGCCGGTTACTCTTAAAACCAACACCCTCAAGCCAAATCATACTATCCAAATCAAATCAAACCCCCACTCTGGAAAACCCGAAACCGGAAACTCAAAACCCAAAACCCGAAATGAATTTGTTATTCGCCTGGCGCTATTTCCGGTCTCCCAAATCCACCAATGCAATTAATATTATTGCATGGGTGAGCATGTCGGCGATAGTGGTCGGGTCGGGGGCGCTGATAGTGGTGCTGAGTGTTTTCAACGGATTCGAGGACCTCGTTAAATCGTTATATTCTACTTTTTATACCGACCTGAAAATAATGCCTTCAAGGGGCAAAACGCTGATGCTAACTGAAGATCAGCTTACAAAACTGCGTTCAGTCAATGGCGTGAGGGCGTATTCACTCGTTGCGGAAGACAAGGCGCTGCTGCAGAACGGTGAGATGCAGTCGCTGGTTTATATGAAAGGGGTGGATGATCAGTATACTAAGGTTGCAGGTGTGCAGGATTATATATTGTCGGGCAAGTTTAATCTCGGCACTGTGGAAGAACCCGCAATGGTACTGGGCGCAGGAGTGGAGAACGCGCTGGGTTATCAAAGCGACCGCAGCATCATTCCGTTGACCGCATATCTGTTCAAAAGAGGCGCGAATGTAAACCTGGCCGATCCCCTGCAATCATTAAGCTCGGCAAATATTGCGGCCGCTGGTTCCTTTCTGATCCAGCAGGATTTTGACAACAAATATGTGCTCACAAATCTGGCTTTTATGAAGATGATGCTTCACTGGAAGCCGGATGAATACAGTGGGGTTGAGGTGGCATTGCAGGATCCCGAAGATGCGCAAAATATTCAGCGCAACCTGAAGCAGCTGCTTGGTAAAGATTATGAGGTGCTCACGCGTTACGAGCAGAACAGAAGTCTTTATTCGGTGATGCAGGTTGAAAAATGGGTGATCTACGCAATCCTGTGTCTTATTCTGGTAGTTGCCGCTTTCAATATGATCGGAGCGCTAACAATGCTGGTAATGGAAAAACAAAAAGACATTCAGGTATTGAAGGCAATGGGGGCAAACGACAGGCGTATACAACGGATATTCCTCGGAGAAGGTTTATTGATCGCCATGCTGGGCGCTGGATTGGGAACGCTTTTGGCGGTGTTGATATGCTGGTTGCAGGTGCAGTACCATCTTATACCCTTGCAGGGCGGATCGTTTGTTGTGAATTATTATCCGGTGAAAGTGCAGTGGAGCGACCTTTTCCTGGTGTTGTTCACGGTGCTGGTAGTATCCTTGCTGGCTTCATGGTTTCCTGCCCGAAGAGCGGCTATGCAAAGGATAGAATTGAAAAGCTGATCACTAATAATCACCAATGGTTTCGGGTAATTGGGCCAGGGCTTTTTGAAGCTGGTCGTCGTTCGGCGCTACCCCATGCCAGTTATGATCGTTCTCCATAAAATCAACACCCTTGCTCATAACGGTTTTCATGATAATCGCAATGGGTTTACCCTTGCCGGTCATTGACCTCGCTTTTTCAAGTGTCGCAACCACTTCATCCATGTCATTGCCATCCATTTCAAGTGTGGTCCATCCAAATACTGAAAACTTATCGGCCAGGTTGCCCATTTTGATGACCTTGTCTGTAGGTCCGTCAATTTGCTGACCATTGAAATCGACAGTTGAAATGAGGTTGTCTACCTTATGGTGAACGGCGAACATAACGGCCTCCCATATCTGCCCTTCCTGAAGCTCTCCATCGCCATGTAATGAGTACACGTGTCGGGTATCGCCATTCAGTTTTTTTGCAAGCGCCGCGCCAATGGCAACGCTCAGTCCTTGTCCCAGAGAACCGGACGCAACCCTTACTCCGGGCAGGTGTTCATGGGTAGCGGGATGTCCTTGCAGCCTTGAATTTATTTTGCGGAAGCTGGCCAGTTCCGAAGGGTCGAAGTAACCCGAACGGGCAAGCGTAGCATAAAATACGGGGGATATATGGCCGTTTGAAAGAAAGAAAAGATCTTCGTTCCTGCCGTCCATGCTGAAGGCAGGATTGTGCTGCATGATCTTAAAATACAGGGCCGTAAAAAACTCCGTACATCCTAAAGAACCGCCGGGGTGACCGCTGTTTACGCCATGAACCATGCGGAGGATATCGCGGCGTATCTGGGAAGCGATCTGTTTCAGATCATGCATTCTGATAATTTTTTAAATCGCCCGCAAAACTAATCGAATTTATCTACCATGCATGGGTACGTTTTCAACATTTTTTGCGTTAATGGCGTTCCGGCTTTATGAATGAGAAAAGTAACGCAGGGGTAATAAAGAAAAAATTGACTTTTGCGAAACAAAGTTTAACTTGCGACTCGCCTGCAAAAGAAGATTTTGGCCCAAACCACCAGTGACTTTTCTAAATGAAGAACTAATTTTTTTACCAAACTGTGGCCGATGTTTGATGTCTTACTTTCCCTCAGCGTTTCTTTTGCCATCACCTTCCTAGCTATTCCTGTTATTATTTCCGTAGCGGAAATGAAAAAATTATATGATGTTCCCGATGAGCGTAAGATACACCAAACACCTATACCATCATTGGGAGGCGTCGGCATCTTCGCTGGTTTTGTACTGGCGAGCCTTCTCACCATAGGATTCAGCACCGCGTCGGAATTTCAGTTTTATATGGCCGCCGCCCTTGTGATCTTCTTCCTGGGCGTAAAGGACGACATACTCGTGATCTCTCCGATTAAAAAATTCATCGGGCAGGTACTGGCTGCTTTCCTCATTGTTTACAAAGGAGGTATCCAGATCGAAAGCATGCACGGCTTTCTTGGATTGTACGAACTGCCGGAAATGTATAGCCTGGTACTCACATATCTGACCGTAATTGTTATCATCAATTCATTCAATCTTATCGATGGGGTTGACGGACTCGCCGGCAGCCTTGGATTGATGTCGACCCTGATATTTGGATTTTATTTTCTCAACATCGGCCAGTTGCCTTACGCGATACTTGCTTTTTCACTCGCGGGCAGCCTTTCCGCTTTCCTGATCTTTAATTTTCAACCGGCCCGTATATTCATGGGCGATACGGGTTCATTGCTGATAGGTCTGATCAATGCAATTCTGGTGGTGAAGTTCATTAATATGGCAGGATCGCCTTCAGTTGCCTATCCAATACTTCAATCGCCTGCAATCGGATTTACAATTCTGCTTATTCCTTTGCTCGATACCGTACGCGTGTTTGGTATTCGTATAATTCACCGTCGTTCACCATTCAGTCCCGACCGCAACCACGTTCATCACCTGATGCTGGATAAGGGATTATCGCACCGCACGATCACGCTGACGCTTGTAAGCATTAACCTGTTTTTCATCGGACTTACATTCGCATTCCGCGAGATCGGCACTACATGGCTTGTACTTTCGGTAGTGGGAATATTCTTCACATCGATTTCGGCGCTGTATTTCAGCAGGCCAAGGCCGCGCCTGTTTGTTGCAAAAACGCTGAAGGCGGATCCGGTAGAGATAAATACTTCGAAAATTGTCCCTCTGACGAAAGACACGATCCTGGAACAGAAAAACTAGCCGCTTAAGATTAAACTTTTATTAGGTTTGCAAAGTTTAATTGCTTTGCTATGACAGATGAATTAGAGTTGATACTGGAAGACGCCAGTGAATCCATGCAAAAGGCCATCAATCACCTTGAAGCAGAACTGGTAAAGATCAGGGCCGGCCGGGCGAATCCTCAGATGCTCGACGGGTTGTTTGTGGATTATTACGGATCGCCCACTCCCATTAACCAGGTGGCAAATATCGCTGTTGCCGATGCGCGCACTTTGACCATTCAACCATGGGAGAAAAACATGCTCCAGGCAATCGAGCGTTCCATCATCGCGGCGAATATTGGAGTAACACCGCAGAATGATGGTAGTACCATCCGCCTCTTTCTGCCACCGTTAACCGAAGAAAGAAGAAGGGAGTTTGTAAAAAAGGCGCACAATGAAGGCGAGCATTCCAGGGTTGCGGTACGCAGCATACGCAGAGACGCCATTGAACATATCAAAAGACTGCAGAAGGATGGTCTCAGCGAGGACGTTGCCAAAGATGCTGAAAAAGATATCCAGGCGCTCACAGATAAATACATCGCATTTATAGAAAAGCATCTTACGGCCAAGGAAAAAGAGATCATGGCGGTTTAAGCGCTGCGCTTGCGCGCTACATATACTCCTCCCAGAATTATTGCGAGACAACCGATCTGCAACAGGGTAATGGTTTCACCGGCAAGAAGTCCCCAGAAAATGGCGACGAAAGGAATTCCGTAAGTAACCATTGAAGAAAATACTGTTCCCGCTTTTTTCAGCAAAACATAAAAGAGCACTGTTGCAATAGCTGTTCCGAACAGGCCAAGCAACGCACTTGCTCCGGTTGCAAGCAACACTTCTTTATTATTCAGCGGAAGTTCAAAATATCCGGTAGCCCACAGAATCACCAGCGATGGGATCATGAGCGATACGAAGGCAAACGTTGCGATATGGAACGAAGGGATTTCGTGAAGGTAACGGTTAACCATATTTACATTCAATCCATAACTTATCGTGGCCAGTAGTACCAACGATGCATACGAAAGGTATGTCAGGTCTATCTGTCCCCTGCTTAGAAATAATAAACACAAGCCCGCAAAACCGATCAGTATGCCTGCAAACTGCAGCCTGGTGACCTTGCTGTGAAAAAACAGAAGACCGATCGTAACTACCGAAATAGGCGTAAGGGCGTTCAGTATGCCTGCCAGCGAACTATCAATCCTGGTCTCGGCTATACAAAACAGAAAGGCGGGAAACAGGCTTCCAAGGAGGCCTGATAATATTGCAAACCCGATCTTGTTTGAAGGCAGTTGTTTCATTTGCCTTATGGCAAGGGGAAGTAAAACAACGCCTGCGCTCACCATTCTGATTGAAGCTACCTGATACGGTGTCAGCACTTTCATCCCTTCCTTCATCAGAATGAAGGAACTTCCCCAGATAAATGACAATAAAGCAAAAATGACCCAGTTCAAAAGCCTGTCAGAAGATTGCATAAAAAGCAAAGGTGAATTAATTAAAGGGAATTAGTAAATTCAACAAACATTAAACTGACTTTTATGGGATTTGTCAAGGAATTTAAAGAATTCGCCATCAAAGGAAATGTGATTGATCTGGCAGTGGGTATTATGATTGGCGCGGCATTTACCGGAATCATTAATTCCGTGATCAATGATCTGGTCATGCCGGTGATCGCTGCCGTAATCGGAGCGCCTGATTTTTCCAATGCATATGTTGATCTTAAGGACAAGGTTCCCGAAGGGACTCCGCTGGCTGAAGCGAGGCAGTTGGGGCCTGTTTTTGCTTATGGCAATTTCATTACTGTAGTCATCAATTTCCTGTTATTGGCATTGGCAATTTTCATGATAGTAAAAGCTATCAATAAACTGAAAAGAACAACGCCTCCGCCTCCTCCTGCACTGGCAGAAATATCAACAACTGATAAGTTGCTGATCGAGATTCGGGATGCGCTTAAGAAATAATATATCACCCTTTCCGGGAGGCAAAAAAATATACGGGAGTGTGGGTAATATCGGCATTTTCGTGTAGGTTTGTTTGGCATTTTGAAGTTATCTTCAAAGTGCCTGATTTTTTATAACCCAAACACCAAACAGCTTTATGAGAAAAGTATTTTTACTCTTTTCGGGAGTAATACTGGCTGCCATCGCCTATGGCCAGGACACTGAGAAGAAAACTTCAAAAGGTAAGTGGGAAAGGGGTGCCAGCCTAGCAGTGCATGTAGGTCAGGGAGGAAGCAGAAACTGGGCGATAGGAGCTGAAAAATTCTCAATCTGGACAGCAGCTTCGCTAAACGTCTTCGCTAACAGGAAATCCGACAAATGTTATTGGGATAATAATCTTCAACTGAATTATGGGTTTGTGAATACGCATTCAGGCGGCTTTCGTAAAACCGATGATAAGATTGATTTTACTACCAAACCAGGACTTTCGTTATTCTCAAAAGCAGGTGTAGCGCTGCTGGTAAATTTCCGCTCTCAGTTCTATGATGGAAATAATTACAATTACCTGAACCAGGGTCTGAGAAGAAAAATATCAAGCTTCATGGCGCCAGGTTACCTTCATGTTGCACCAGGTTTCGATTGGAAACCCAGTTCTTCATTCAGCATTCTGGTGACACCAATTTCAGGCAAGTTTACTTTCGTGACCAATGAACCCTACAGCTACAGTTTTCAGGGTGGTGTGATCCCCGATCAATACCAGACCGACGGCTCAGGTCAGTATGAAAAGCCACTTGCGATAAACTATGGAGTGGATCCGCAAAAAGAAGTCCGCTTCGAGATAGGCGCTTTTGCTTCTGCCAATTTCAACAAGGAGATCGTCAAGAATGTTTCCTGGAAATCAAAACTTGATCTGTTTTCGGGTTATTCGAAAAGAACAGAATTCTTCGGGCCGGGTTTTGCTTCTCAGAGAGACATAGATGAGTTCCATCCTGAGAAAGTGGATGTGTACTGGACAAACAGCATATTAATGAAAGTGAACAAATTCCTGAATGTCAGCTACGACTTCGACCTCATCTATGATGATGACGTGCGTATGTTCGGTCCCAGCGGCAATGTTGCAGCAATGCAGTTCCGTTCCATGCTGGGTGTTGGCGTAGGTGTTCATGCCAAATTCTAAGTAATATATTGTTACATTTGTGCAGTCCCAACCTTTAGGTTGGGACTTGTTTTTTTGGGATTCTTCTGTAAAATAATCTTATGGCATCGGGTGATATATATAAAATAAAGCTTCCGCAATTTGAAGGTCCGTTTGATCTGTTGTTGTTCTTTATTGAAAGAGACGAACTTGATATTTATAATATTCCCATCACCAAGATCATTAATGATTTTCTTGATTACATCCATACGCAGGATAATGTGAATATTGAATTGTCCAGTGAATTTATCCTGTTTGTTTCCACTCTTATGCGTATCAAAGCGAAAATGCTTTTGCCAAGGAAAGAACTGGATGAGCAGGGAAATGAAATTGATCCGCGGCAGGAACTGATAGACAAATTGCTTGAGTACAAGAAATTCAAGGAGGCTTCTGCCCAAATGGCAGAAATGGAGGCAGTGCGCATGCTGATGGTTAGAAGAGGCAATCTCCAGAAAGACCTGATGTCGATTGGTGAGGAAGCAAGTGAAGGAACAGAGATCCAGACGGTTACTTTGTTCAGGCTGATGAAGACGTTTGAAAAAGTGGTGCAAAGGCTGCACGAGCGGCAAAACAAACCCCAGCACGTAGTATTCAGGTACAACTATACAATGGAGGAGAGCAGGGAATATATGCTCACCCGTGTAAAGGACGAAAAGACAATGGCTTTTGAAAATATCTTTGAAGTCTGCGAAAACCGTATACATGCCATTTTTCTCTTTCTCTCACTTCTTGAGCTGGTACAGCAGAAGTACTTTCACATCCTGATAGGGGAAGGCAGGAACAATTTCATTATCGAATGGAATGAAGACCGTCAGGACGACGAGCCTTCGAGTTTTGAACAGCCTGGATGATACCCGGCTTTTTGGCAGTTTCTGACGCCGGCATCATAATTGATGTTTGAACATCAAACATTTTGTATGAAAAGCATTTTTCATCCTTCCACCGAACGGGGTCATGTTGATTTCGGCTGGCTTAACAGTCATCATTCTTTCAGTTTTGGGCATTGGTATAGCCCGGATAAGGTACATTTTGGCGCTTTGCGTGTACTGAATGATGATATTGTCACCGGAGGTCAGGGTTTTGGCGCACATCCTCACGATAATATGGAAATCGTTTCTATCCCGCTTTCCGGTGCACTGGCTCATAAGGACAGCACAGGTACCGATGGCATCATTAAGACCGGCGACGTGCAGATCATGAGCGCGGGAAGTGGCATAAGACATTCTGAGTTCAATGCGTCCAAAACCGATCCTGTGAACTTTTTGCAGATATGGGTGTTTCCTAAAGAGAATAACATCAAACCTCGTTACGAGCAGAAGACTTTTGATTCCGCGGATCGTCAGAATAAGTGGCAGGTGGTTGTAAGTCCTTTGAAAGAAGATGGAGGCGTTTGGATCAATCAGGACTCCAGGTTTTCAATCGCGGAACTTGATCCGGAAACCAGTATATCATATACTCCTGCTTTTAATGGAAATGGAGTATATTTTTTCATGATCGGTGGAGAGGCCGAAGTTGGCGGGCGCACTTTGAATGAACGTGACGCTATCGGCATTTGGGAAACGGAAACCATTGAATTAAAATCAAACAACAAAGCAAAGGTGCTTGCTATTGAAGTGCCAATGCCGGAGAATGGATAATTATGAAGATCGCGATTTTGTTAGGGAGTGTGCGAACCGGCAGGCAGACGCATAAGATTGCCAATTACCTCGAAAGGAAATTGAATGAACGGGGATTCCAGACTCAGTTGCTGGATCTGGCAACAGAGCCGGTTCCGATTATGGATGAACGTTATAGCCAAGGCAGCGCACCGGAAATTGCAAGCCTTGGTAATAACCTGAAGGAAGCTGACGCTATCCTGCTGGTCAGTCCGGAATATCATGGCAGTTTTACGGGTGTGCTGAAGAATGCCCTGGATTATTACTGGGCAGAGTTTGCACGGAAGCCAATTGGAGTGGTAACAACAGGAAGCGGGAAACTGGGCGGTATCAATGCATCTACTCAACTGCAGCACGTAATCCTGAGCCTGGGAGCGTATCCATTACCAGTTAAATTGCTGATACCTGAAATTCAGCATGCTTTTGATGGACAGATGCAACCTGTACGGGAAGACGTCGTCAGGAACACCAATAAATTCTTAAATGAGTTCGTGTGGTTTGCGAATGCCATCGTTAATGCAAAGGACGCGAAGGCAGTTAAATAGAATTATTCAAACACGGTTGATCTTGCACCAACCATTTCCTGCACAGCCGCTGAAATTGCAGCGGCATCGAATCCGCATTCTTTGTGCAATTCTTTCGGAGAACCATGCTCTACCACTCGATCGGGAATTCCCATAACTTTTACCTGGGCTGAATAATTGTGTTCGGCCATGAATTCAAGGATCGCGCTGCCGAAACCACCTTTGACAGTGCCATCTTCCACGGTAATGATCTTATTGAATTTGCTGAAAACTTCATGAAGCAAAATTTCATCCAATGGTTTTGCAAATCGCATATCATAATGCGCGGGATCTATGCCTGCGGTACGCAGCTCCCTGATCGCAACGGTAGCAAAATTTCCGGGATGCCCGAATGTAAGGATTGCAACCTCATTACCATCTTTCAGTTTCCTTCCTTTGCCGATCTCGATTTCCGCAAAAGGTGTTTTCCATTCCGACAAAACTCCCTCGCCTCTCGGATAACGGATCACAAATGGATGTATCGTTGAATCAAGTTGCGCGGTGTACATCAGATTCCTCAGTTCCGACTCGTTCATCGGAGCGCTGACGATCATATTGGGAATGCAGCGCATATACGGGATATCGTATGCGCCATGATGCGTAGGTCCGTCTTCGCCTACCAGTCCTGCCCTGTCGAGGCAGAATATCACGGGCAGGTTTTGTATCGCAACATCGTGCACCACCTGGTCGTACGAACGCTGCATAAATGAAGAATAGATATTGCAGAACACCTTCATGCCCTGTGTAGCCATTCCCGCGCTTAACGTTACAGCATGCTGTTCGCAAATGCCAACGTCGAATGCACGATCAGGCATTTTATCCATCATGAATTTGAGTGAAGATCCGCTTGGCATAGCCGGCGTGATCCCAAATATCTTTTCATTCTTTTCCGCGAGTTCGATGATGGTATGCCCAAAAACATCCTGGTATTTAGGTGGCTGGGGGGTCTCGAATTTTTTCTTGTAGATCTCACCGGTTATTTTATCAAACAGTCCGGGTGCGTGCCACTTGGTCTGATCCTTTTCCGCAAGCGCATAACCCTTACCCTTAACCGTAAGTATATGCAGAAGTTTTGGTCCCGGAATTTCCCGGAGATCTTTCAATGTATCAACAAGCTTGGTAATATTGTGGCCGTCGATTGGGCCGAAATAACGAAGCTTCAGCGATTCAAACAGGTTACTGCTTTTATTGATAAAGCCTTTTATGCTGTGCTCCAGCTTACTGGCCATTTCACGTGAGAAATTCTTTCCTACGGGCAGTTTGCCGAGCGCCTTCCAGATATCGTCCTTGAATCTGTTATAGGTTGGTGATATGGTAATATCTGTAAGATATTCCTTCAGTGCGCCAACATTCGGATCGATGCTCATGCAGTTATCATTCAGAATGATAAGCATATCGGTATCCGCCACACCAGCGTGATTCATGGCTTCAAATGCCAGGCCGGCTGTCATGGCTCCATCACCTATAATGGCAACCGATTTCCTGTCTTTTTCACCTTTATACTTTGCGGCCATGGCCATGCCCAGCGCTGCAGAGATCGAAGTGGATGAATGGCCAACTCCAAATGTATCATATTCACTTTCACTGCGCTTTGGGAAGCCGCTCAGTCCATTGTATTTCCGGTTGGATGGAAAACTATCCATACGACCTGTAAGGATCTTATGTCCATAAGCCTGATGGCCAACATCCCAAACCAGTTGATCGTAAGGGGTGTTATATATATAATGCAGGGCAACGGTTAGTTCCACTACCCCAAGGCTTGCCCCGAAATGGCCGCCGTGCACGCTTACCACGTCAATGATGTATTGACGGAGCTCATTGCAAACCTGATGCAGCTGATCGCGACTAAGCTGTTTCAGATCATCCGGAGATGCAATGGTCTTAAGAAGGGGGCCGGGTGTTATTTCCATGGTCGAGGCATTCAGGCAAAAGTAATAATGATTATGATGATTATTGGACTAATAAAACGCATTGGCCCGTAAGTCAGTTCATTTTTGTGAAAATTTATTTAAAATGGCTTATTTTAATGCAGTTTCTGCAAATCGCAGACCACTTACCCGACATTGAAGCCATTAATATATAATAGCTGGCTGTAAACTTTAGTAAGCCGTAGCTTTGAATTTTGACCGAACATGTTGAGCAGATCATACAAATATTACTGGTGGTGCCAGTTCGCGGGTTGGGGTTTTGTAGGCTTATCGATGATATTCTTTGCCTACACTTTTGAGAAGCTGACACCTGTCTTCATCGGCACAGTTGGCCTGGTGGTTTTCACAGGCATATTTACCACCCACCTTTTAAGGGGAGTTATAAAAAAATTCAATTGGCTGATGATGCCAATTGAAAAAGTATTACCCAAATTGCTGATCGCGGTGGTAATCTCCAGTGTGGTGTGCAGTCTGCTGGTAATGGGTGGCATTGAGATATTTGGCTTAAGGGTAGAAAGCCGGCGATCATTTGATTTTTATACACGCCTGCTTGCCAGGGTTTTAGATACCGGTTTGTTCATGGTTCCCTGGGTCCTTATCTACTATTCCTATCATTATGTGGAAAAAAGCCGTCGGCAGCAGGTGAGTACGCTAAAGCTGGAATCGCTGGTGAAGGAACTGGAATTAAAAACCATCAAATCGCACATCAATCCCCACTTTATATTCAACGCGCTTAACAGTATACGGGCATTGATAGACGAAAATCCTGGCCGCGCCCGTAATGCCATAACAGAGCTGAGCAATATCCTTCGCAGCAGCATGCAGGCCGAAAAGATGGAAACCGTCAGCTTTGAAAAGGAACTGAATATTGTAAAAGACTACCTGGCCCTTGAATACATTCGCTTCGAAGACCGGTTAAGAGTAGAATACGAGATCGATGAAGACACCCTTGATCAGCCGGTACCACCTATGATGTTGCAAACGCTTGTTGAAAATGCGATCAAACACGGCATCAGCAAGCAGATGACAGGTGGCATGGTAAAGATCAGCTCTGATTTCAGAGGAAACCATCACGAGCTCGTGATCCTGAATACGGGACGACTGAATGGTTCCATGAATGGCGATGGATTCGGACTGGTTAGTACCAGGAACCGGCTCCAATTATTATTTGGTGAAAAAGCTAACTTTGAGATCAAAGAGATCGGGCACAATATGGTAGAGGCAAAAGTGCTCATTCCCGTTGACCTTAAATAAAACACATGAGAGCAATCATTATTGATGATGAACGCCTGGCACGAAGCGAATTAAAGAAACTGCTTGCTGATTATCCCGAGATCGAAGTCATAGCCGAAGCCGCGAATGCTGCCGAGGGTATTGAGAAGATCGAAAGTCTGAGTCCCGACCTTATTTTTTTAGACATCCAGATGCCCGGTAAAACCGGATTCGACATGCTGGCTGAAGTTGACCGCGCCCCTCATGTTATCTTCACTACCGCTTACGATGAATATGCCCTTAAAGCTTTTGAAGTAAATGCACTCGATTACTTATTGAAACCTGTTGAGCCAAAGCGCCTGGCAGATGCCATTCAGAAACTGCACATGCAGGAAGATCGGGACAATCATGTTTCTTCTTCAATCAATATCAACCGCAGTCTTTTAAGTGAAGTGGACCAGGTTTTTGTGAAAGACGGGGAAAGATGCTGGTTCGTTAAGCTGGGCGACATCCGCCTTTTTGAAAGCGTAGGCAATTATGCCAAAGTATATTTTGGTCCCAATAAACCGCTCATCCTGAAATCGCTGAACGCGCTCGAGGAGCGGCTTGATGAAAAAACATTTTTCCGCGCAAACCGCAAACACATTGTAAACCTCAGAATGGTTGACAAAGTAGAACCATATTTTAATGGCGGATTGCTTCTTGAACTGAAAGGTGGAGAAAAGATCGAGGTGAGTCGCAGGCAAACTGTGAAGTTCAAAGAAATGATGAGCTTATAATTTGTAACTATGAGATCCCGAAAGCATCCCCGTAAGGATGCTTTTTTGTTTAATAATTAATGAAAGGCAAACCGTTATTATGAAAAAATTTCTTCCTCTCCTTCTCCTGATTAGTGCGTGTACTGCTTCCCGTAAGATCGCTATTGACAATGTCATCAATGTTTCAGAAACCGAACGAATAGAAAAAGCATTATCTGCCGATGATATGCAGGGACGTAAAGTTTTTACACCTGGAATTGAAAAAGCTGCGGCATTCATCGCCGATGAATTTAAAAAGGCAGGATTGGAACCTATGACCGGACAAAGCGGGTATTTACAAACTTTTAATTTGGTAAGACCGTCATTTGTATCCGCCAGCGCGAATTTTGATGGCGCTGCCATTGATGGAAAAGATATCATCGCGTTCACCACTAAAGCTACAATATCCATAAATGAAAAATCTGGTTACGAGGTTGTGAAAATTGGCGCGACGGATACCTTACCAACAAACGCAATCAGGTATATCCGTGGTTCGAAAAATTTGCTGGTGCTGGTTGACCCTGCACACGATCGGAATTTTCGGAACCTTACCAGGTTAAAAAGAGAAACCTTTCCTGTTGAGCGTGTAGTGGTTTTTGTACTTACAGATAAAACTCCGGTTACATATAGCGTTCAGGTAGAACACCGGGTAAATGAATTGAAGCTCAGCAATGTTGTGGGCGTATTGCCGGGAAAAAGCCGGAAGGAAGAATATGTAGTGTTCTCCGCGCATTACGACCACCTGGGAATCGGAAAGCCCACAAAAGAAATGGATTCTATTTATAACGGGGCTAATGATGATGCGTCGGGTACAACCGCTGTTATACTCCTGGCAAACTATTTCAGGAAGCTAAATAACAATGAAAGAACGCTTGTCTTCGCAGCTTTTACATATGAAGAAGGCGGCGGATATGGCTCGCAGTATTTTTCTAAACAACTTGATCCGGCAAAAGTGATGGCTATGTTCAACATAGAAATGATCGGAACCGAAAGCAAGTGGGGAACCAATTCTGCGTTTATCACCGGTTACGAAAAAACGGATATGGGAAAGATACTGGAGAAGAATCTTGAAGGAAGCAAGTTTAAATTCTATCCTGATCCTTACCCGCAACAGCAATTGTTTTACAGATCAGACAATGCAACGCTTGCCAGGCTGGGGGTTCCCGCGCACACTATTTCAACATCAAAAATGGATTCAGAGAAATTTTATCACACGCAGGATGATGAGTTTGAAACGCTGAACATGGCAAATATGGCAGAGATCATTAAAGCGATTGCGATAAGTTCAGTTTCAATTATTAAAGGCACCGATACGCCTTCGAGAGTGGATGCAACCCAGTTGAGGTGATCAGAACTTATTCATCACCCTGTCCATAGCTTCACGTATACTGTCGTTTTGCAGGTTGCCTATACTGCCTTCGTGAGTATGATGCAACTGTTTGGTATGATCGAAATGAAAGTTACCGTTCTCAATTTCATTTCCCACCTGCCTGTAAGCTTCACGGAAAGGAACTCCTTTGTTGACCAGTTCATTTACAGCTTCCACTGAAAAGAGGTATTGGTATTTTTCGTCCTGTAAAATATTTTCGTTGACGCGCATTTCCTTCAGCATCGCTCTCATCAGCTGTAAACAGGCTTTCATTTCTTCAATGGCCGGGAACAGTATCTCTTTTGTGAGTTGCATATCCCTGTGATATCCTGAAGGAAGATTATTGATCAGCAAAGTCAGTTCATTGGGAACAGATTGAATACGGTTACATTTTGCACGGATCAGCTCAAAAACATCGGGATTCTTTTTATGCGGCATGATGCTGCTTCCGGTTGTCAGATGATCAGGAAATGAAATGAAACCAAAATTCTGATTCATGTACAGGCAGCAATCCATAGAAAGCTTGCTCAGTGTTGCCGCGATGTTCGCCAGTCCCATGGATACAACCTTTTCGGTTTTTCCACGGCTCATCTGCGCATAGACAGAATTGAAATTCATGGATCCAAAATCAAGGAGTTTGGTGGTCATGCTCCTGTTCAATGGAAAAGACGATCCGTAACCAGCTCCGCTGCCGAGCGGATTCTTGTTGGCGACAGCATATGCTGCAGCCAGCACCTCCAGATCATCTGTCAGACTTTCTGCATATGCGCCCAGCCATAATCCGAAAGAAGAGGGCATTGCTATCTGCAGATGCGTGTACCCTGGCAATAATTTGTTTTTATGCTGTTCGCTGCCCGCGATGAGCAGGTCGAACAATTCCCTGACCTCATCCTTCACTTTTAGAATTTCGGCGCGCAGGTATAGCTTTATTGCTACCGCTACCTGGTCATTTCTGCTGCGGCCACTATGAATTTTTTTGCCGGCATCGCCAATCCTTTGAGTGAGCAACATTTCCACCTGGGAGTGCACGTCTTCTACGTTTTCTTCAATTACGAATTCAGATCTGTTTATTTCTTCGAGGATTTGTTCAAGTCCCTTAACAGCCTGCTCACTTTCTGTTTTTGTCATCAACCCGGTTGTGCCCAACATCTTCACGTGAGCTATGGAACCTTTAACATCATATGCTGCCAGCATAAGATCAAACTCTTTATCCCTTCCCACCGTAAACCGCTCAATCAGCTCTGAAACATCTGTATTTTCTTTTTGCCAAAGCTTCATAGCAGTTGATTTAGGAGTTGAATGTACAGGTCGATGCCCTCTTTAATTTCGTCTATATAAATAAATTCATCGGCTGTATGGCTTCTTGCCGAATCACCAGGTCCCATTTTTAACGCAGGGAAAGACATCAAAGCCTTGTCCGATGTAGTGGGTGATCCATAGTGAGTTCTTCCGAGCGCATGTCCCGCCTGTACCAGCGGATGATCCAGCGAAATGGCGGTTGACCTTAATCTCGTGCTCCTTGGATTTACATCGCTGGTAACATTGGCCCGTATAACATCAAGGATCTCTTCGAATGTATACAATTCATTTATTCTTGCGTCTACTATGAAGGTGCACTCAGACGGAACAACATTGTGCGCTTTGTTCTCGGTATTGATTGAGGTAACGCTCATTTTTACCGGCCCAATCAGTTCCGACACTTTGTCGAAATGGAAACTGCTGAACCAACCGATATCTTTCATTGCCTTATAGATAGCATTCTCACCTTCATCCCTTGCGGCATGTCCGGCCTGTCCGTGCGCTTTACAATCCAGCACAAGCAAACCTCTTTCAGCTACAGCCATCTGCATCTGCGTTGGTTCACCAACAATGGCGCAATCGATCTTACCTTTTCCGTGAAAAGGATAATTGAATTGTTCGTTTGCAAGCAAGGCTTCAACGCCGTTAGGACCTGAAATCTCTTCTTCGGCTGTTGCAGCTACGATGAGATTATACCGCAGGTCTTCCCTTTCATAAAAATAAAGGAACACAGCGATGAGGCTTACCAATGGCCCTCCGGCATCATTACTGCCCAGTCCATACAACTTTCCGCTTTCAATAACAGGAGTGAATGGATCTTTTGTATAACCCTGGTTGGGTTTTACGGTATCGTGATGGGAATTCAGCAGAATGGTGGGCTTCAGCGGATCGAAGTACGTATTGTAAGCCCATACATTGTTCAGGAAGCGGTGATGCGTTATTCCCTTGCGGCGGAAAAAATAGTCAATAACCCTGGCCGAATTGTGCTCCTCTTTGCTGAACGAAGGGGTTGCGATCAGTTGCTTCAACAACCCGATGCATTCTTCCTGGATTGTATGTAGGCCGGGTTTAGTCATTAATGATTGTTGTACCTGCATTTCCTTCAATTAGTTGGTAAAGGTCCTCTGCTTTTCCAATGATCACTTTTTTCACTCCGCTGGACAGGGCCGCAAAGGCATTATCCAGCTTGGGTATCATTCCTGCAAAAATCAATCCTTTTTCTTTCAGAGAAGCGTAGTTTGAAGGGTTCATGAGGTTTATAACACTGCTTTCGTCGTTCACATTGGCCAAAACTCCGCTCTTTTCGAAGGTATATACCAGGCTTGTTTTATAAGTGCCGCTAAGCCCTTTTGCTATTTCCTGCGCAACCGTATCGGCGTTGGTGTTCAGCAGCTGTCCGTGACCGTTATGCGTTATCGGTGACATTACCGGCGTTAACCCTGCATCGATCAGCGAAATCCAGTTCTTCGCCCTGAATCCGGAACTATCTATATCACCTACAAATCCATAGTCATGTAATTCGTGCACGCGCTTTTTAGCCTGGAGCAGGTCGGCGTCGGCGCCAGTTAATCCAAGTGCATTGCAGTTGAGCGCCTGCAATTGCGCAACGATATTTTTATTAATATAACCCGCATATACCATGGTAACTATCCGCAGTGTTTCTGCATCGGTAATCCGGCGGCCATCAATCATTTGTTGCTGAATTCCCAATTGCTCTGCCAGCCTGGTTGCCAGCTTTCCGCCTCCATGCACAAGAATCTTATGTCCTTTCAGCGCCGCGAATCGCTGCAGGAAATCCGACAGCTTTACAGGATCATCAATGATGTTTCCGCCAATTTTTATAACTGAGAGATTCTGCATATCGGGTCATTAAACTCGTGGAGTAATTCATGCCCACACTGGTCAGGGTCAATGGTCATCAACTCATGGGAGTATGACTTACGTTCCTTCGGCCATTAAAATTTCCGCCAATACCGCCTGGGCTGCCCAGACCCTGTTTGATGCCTGTTGTGTAACGATGCTGTTCGGACTGTCAAGCACCTCATCGCTCAGTTCAACATTCCTTCTAACTGGCAGGCAATGCATCACTTTCGCGTTATTGGTAATTGATAATTTCTGGCTGGTAAGCATCCATGCCGGATCGTTGCAATATATTTTTCCGTAGTCTGTAAACGTACTCCAGTTCTTTACATAAATAAAATCAGCGTCGCGCAACGCCGCATCCTGGTCGTGTGTAATGCTGGCTCCTTTTGTGAATTGTTCGTGCAACTCATAATCTGGCGGGTGGGTGATCACAAAGTCAGCTTCTCCCCAGGCGGTAACCCATTGCGAAAAGCTGTTCGCAACGCATTGTGGCAATGGTTTGATGTGCGGCGCCCAGGTCAGAACAATTTTAGGGCGTTTCCTGCTGAGCCCTGATGATGAAAAAGATTCCTTTATAGTGATAATGTCGGTCAGACTTTGCAACGGATGGAGCGTAGCGCTTTCCAGGCTTACGATCGGTATACCCGCGTAACGCATGAACTGATTTATAAATAACTCACTGTAGTCGTCTTCCCTGTTCGAAAGCGAGGGAAAAGTTCGTATGCAAAGGATGTCAAAGTATTTACCCATGACGGGCGCGGCATCCTTTACATGCTCTACCGTATTTCCGCTCATGATAGCCTCCTCTTCAAATTCCAGGGTCCATCCTTCCTGTCCAACATTGAAAACGATCGGCTCCATTCCCAGGTTCTGAGCAGCTATCTGTGTGCTCAGCCTTGTTCGCATGCTTGGATTAAGGAAAAGCAGTCCGATCCGCTTGTTTGTTCCCAGTTGCTTATGCTTGTAAGGGTCAGCTTTGTAAGCCAACGCTTTTTTGACCAATGCATTGATGTCGCTGACATCCTGAACAGAAATGAATTTTTTCAATTTGTATGTAATGTTATTTTAGTTCCGGCTCTTCCACCTGCTTTACAGTATTGATCTCTTCCTGCAATGCATCCAGGAATTCATCTACCTGCTTTCTTGTTATTCCAAGCGATGGCAGTAATCTTATAATGTTCGGCTTCGATTCGCCTGTAAAAATATTCTGGTTGTGCAGCAGGTTAAGCCGCAGGTCTTTCAGGTCACCGGGAACATCAAAACCAATCATCAGTCCGCGACCGCGAACGTTTGATATGCCATCAATTTTTTTAAGCCTGTTCAAAAGGTACATTCCCCTTTGTTTGGCTTGTTCAATAAGGTTTTCGCTCTCCATCACTTCCAGCACTGCCAGTGCGGCCGCGCATGCGAGATGATTTCCGCCAAATGTAGTTCCCAGCATACCATGTTTTGGTTTGATGTGCGGAGCTATCAGAATACCTGCCACCGGAAATCCGTTACCCATTCCCTTCGCCATTGTATAAATATCGGCATTCACACCTGCATGATCATGCGAAAAGAACTGACCGGTTCTACCGTAGCCGCATTGTACTGAATCGGCAATGTAAACAGCATCGTATTTATCGCAAAGCTGTCTGATCTTCTGCAGAAATTCATCGCTGGCTATTTGTATGCCACCAACACCCTGAATACCTTCCACGATCACTGATGATATTTCCTGGCCGTTTTCTTCAAAGCAGGCTTCCAGTGCGGCTTCATCATTGAAGGGAAGGAAGATCACATTTTCAGTTTGGTTTACCGGCGCAACTATCGCAGGATTATCGGTTACCGCTACTGCCAGGGAAGTTCTGCCGTGGAACGACTTACTGAACGATACGACCTTTTTGCGTCCATTGTGAAATGACGCCAGTTTCAGCGCGTTCTCATTCGCTTCAGCTCCGCTATTGCACAGGAATAACTGGTAATCGTTCTTTCCGCTAAGAACTGCAAGTTTATCGGCAAGTTCCTGCTGAATTGGAATACGAACAGAATTTGAATAGAACGCAATTTTATGCAATTGCTCCTCGATCCGCTTTACCCAGTGCGGATGTGTATGACCAATGCTGATGACAGCATGACCGCCATACATGTCAAGATACTGAACACCATTATCATCCCACACATACGAACCCTGCGCTTTTGTAATGGTGATGTCATTGATAGGGTATACATCGAATAATCTCATATAATCAGTTTGACTTTTTTTTGAATTCAGTTAATCAGAAATAATTTGCTTTCAGATTCAGGCCCGCGCATTCATCCAGGCTAAACATCAGGTTCATGTTTTGAACAGCCTGTCCGCTCGCGCCTTTCAGAAGGTTATCAATAGCTGAATGGATCACCAGTTTGGTGCCAACCTTCTCAAGCTGTATCACACATTTATTCGTATTCACTACCTGCTTGAGAAATATCGGTTCATTGCTTACATGGGTGAACGGATGATCATGATAATATTCTTCATACAGCTCAGTCAATTGACTCTGCGGAAGGTCACAATCGATCTGCGAACTGATAAAGATACCCCTCGTAAAATCTCCGCGCCAGGGAATAAAATTCAATCCCATTTTTCCATTGCCACCCGGAGTGACCGGAAATGACGATTGCAACTGATGAATGGATTCGTGGATCTCGTTCAGGTGCTGGTGAGACAGGCTTTTGTATGCCTGGATATTATTCGCCCGCCAGCTAAAGTGCGATGTGGAGCTATAACCTTGTCCCGCGCCGGTAGATCCGGTAATGCCGGTGGTATATACATTATCAACCAATCCTTCTTTCGCGAGTGGAAGCAACCCCAATTGTATACCGGTTGCAAAACAACCAGGGTTAGCTATGTTTTTTGCGGTGATTATTTTTTCGCGGTTCAGTTCCGGAAGACCATAAACAAATTCACGACTGAAAGTAGAACGGTTGCCCGCCTTGTCCTGCAGACCTTCCATTCCATCGATGACCGATCCTGCTCCCAGACGAAAGTCCTGAGAAAGGTCGATCACTTTAATTGTTTCAGGTATTTCGTTTTCTTCCAGAAATTTTTTTGCTTCACCATGGCCAACGCATAAAAAAAGTACATCTATATCATTACTCAGCTGGTGAGTGAAACTTAAGTTGATTTCTCCGATAAGGTCGGCATGCACTTTCTGCACAGGTTTACCAGCATTGCTTTTGCTGTGTATGAAAATCAGTTCCGCCTGCGGATGATGAACCAGTAACCTGATCAGTTCTCCGCCGGTATACCCTGCGCCTCCGATTATTCCAACCTTAATTCCCGGCATTGGCGTCTGCTTTTACCTGGTGATAGATCATTGTTTGATTACCGAATATTTTGCTGAAACCTCTTACGTCTTCCCCGGTCCATCCCGAATTCATTTCTCCGTACTTTCCGAATTTGCTGCTCATCAGATCATACTCCGATTCAATTCCCGTCACCTGGAAGCGATATGGCAGTAACTGCACATACACATCGCCTGTAACGTTTCGTTGCGTATTTTCCAGGAAGGCTTCAATATCGCGCATCACAGGATCCAGGATCTGGCCTTCATGTAACCAGTTACCATAAAATTGTGCCAACTGGTCTTTCCATGTAAGCTGCCATTTCGTTAAAACGTGTTTTTCCAAAGCATGGTGGGCTTTGAGAATTACCATCGGCGCTGCTGCTTCAAATCCAACTCTTCCTTTTATGCCTATGATCGTATCGCCAACATGAATATCCCTGCCAATGCCAAATGGTCCCGCGATGGTTTGTAAATATTGAATGGCTTCTGAAGGATGATCGAATTTTTTATCATTAATTCTTTTCAACTCTCCTTTGTCGAAATGTAACTTCACTTCTTCACTGTCCGACCTCGTAACCTGTGTAGGCCAGGCTTCTTCAGGCAACATGCCTTTGGAGGAAAGCGTTTCCTTTCCACCCACGCTTGTTCCCCACAATCCTTTGTTGATGGAATACATCGCCTTGCTGAAATTCATTTCAACACCTTTCTCCTGCAGATAAGCAATCTCTTCTTCCCTGCTTAACCTGAGGTCGCGGATTGGCGTAATGATCTCTACACCCGGGATCATGATGTTAAAGATCATATCAAACCTCACCTGGTCGTTACCCGCACCTGTACTTCCATGAGCAACCGCGTCGGCCTGAAGTTCTTTCACGTGGTCGGCAATATGCAGCGCCTGGCTAAGCCGTTCGGCGCTTACGCTTAAAGGGTAGGTGTTGTTTTTAAGAACATTTCCAAAAACCAGGTATTTGAGAATACTGTCGTAATAACTCTTAACTGCATTCACTACTGTATGTGATTTCACTCCCAGCGCATACGCATGCTGCTCAATCTGCTCCAGTTCTTCTTCTGTGAAACCACCCGTATTCACAATAATACTGTGTACATCATATCCTTTCTCAAGAGAAAGGTATTTTACGCAAAAAGAAGTATCCAACCCGCCGCTAAAGCCCAGTACTACTTTTTTATTCATCGCTACGATCTTTTAGAGATTGAAGAACAATTGCAGAAGCGATTTCTGCTTTGGCGTTTTAGATTCTTTATCCTTTTTTGTCAATACATTCAGCAGGCCCTGTTTGATGCGAAGCCACCTTTCCAGCACTTTGGATTTTTTCTCGAAGAACTCTTTTGTTTCTGCGGGCTCATAATGATCTTTTGGATCGTAGAGCATACCGGTACAAAGGCAATTCTTGCGATCCTTACTCATGAGGATCTCATAGTTGACGCAGCTTTTACAGCCAGCCCAGAACGCTTCATCCTGCGTTAGTTCTGAATAGGTAACAGGTTCATAACCCAGCTCGCTATTGATCTTCATTACGGCGAGTCCGGTGGTAAGACCAAATATCTTGGCGTCCGGAAACTTCTGGCGACTGAGTTCGAATATTTTCTTTTTGATCAGCCTGGCTAATCCACCTTTACGAAAGGCCGGTGCTACTATCAATCCTGAATTGGCAACGTATTCGCCATGGCTCCAGGTTTCGATATAACAAAAGCCTGCCCAGATACCATCCTGATTAAACGCTATGACGGCCTTGCCTTCACGCATTTTATCCTTGATGTATTCAGGACTTCTTTTGGCAATGCCGGTACCCCGGGCCTGAGCCGAAGCAGCCATTTCATCACAGATTATCTGGGCAAAGTCCAGGTGTGTGTCATTGGCTACCAGTATTTGAAATTGTTGTTGAGTCTGCATTTTTATTCGCTGCTAAAGGGTGTGAAAATTACAATGGCGATAGCCACTGCTGAGTACACAAATCCACATACATGGATTTCATAGCTCCGTGCAAAAGGGATACTATGTTTTGGAGGGTATCAACGTCGCACCCAAAAGGGAATAGGTCGGAAAGGAAAAATTCCGAAGGTGTTCGGAACAAAAACCCAACGCTGGTTTACCGCCTCGGCGGTAAGAGCGAATGATATGGTCAGGTTTTTTGACATCTTTCTAAGATGAGCTTTTGAGTAAAAAGTTTAACGGTACAAAAAAAACCATTTTTTCTGACTTGAAGCCGATTTATTTTTAAAATTAACAGGTTGATAATTCGGCGGTTAAGCACGAGGATGTGGTCGGTGAGTTGTTGGAAGACGCGTCGGTTGAAGCAGAAGGCAATATCTAATGGTTGAGAGGCTCCGGTTGCACCCGTTGCAATATGGCTCTTCGGATAACATCGGGATGTGAGCGCCGAACCAGATGACCGGCGCCTTCGATGAGAATAAATTCAGCCTTTGTGTTGGTCAGCTGCCTGCGCGCAAATTCAAAATTCGCAACCGGCACAATGTGATCTTCAGTACCCTGGATAACGGTGACTGGGATAGTGATCTTTGACCAGTAAGGCAACAGCTTCTTCAGTTCATTTGTATGTGCAAATTTCTCATTGGTTGCGGTATTGATAAACCGCGGCATGGAAAGACGAACGAACAGTCCCCTGGAAAAGCGGTGAAACCACCAGAACTTTTCATTATCGGGATCGAACGCGCCCGCGGTAAGCACAAGATGATAAAATTCGTCAGGATGGTCTGCGGCAATTTTCAGTGCGATCGGCGCGCCATAAGAATTTCCATAAAGAACACCTTTTTTTCCAGACCTGTTCAATCGTAATGCTTCTTGAATGGCGGTGGCCTGCAACTCGATTGACGTTTGCGGATATTTTTTATCACGGAACTTCGATTTTCTGTAACCAGGCCTGTCAACCGCGATGATGTGAAACTGTTTCTGTAATTCGGGATCATCCAGCATTCCAATATTGCTGAACCATCCACCTGGTGCGCCATGGATAAGGATGAGCGGAGGAAGTGTATCGCTGCCTGTGGCAGCGCAGAATAATTCCACCGAGTCGTTCATTATTGTAAAATAAACGGGCTTGCTGGTTTTTTGCGCATAATGCTGCCTGATCTCTTTTTCCGACATCACCCAGCGTGTAAAACAGCCACTGTTTAAAATCGTGATGGAAATAAGAATGGGGAATAGAGATAAGCGCATAGGGGAGAGTTGAGCAAGATATGGGCCAGAGTAACAATTGTCTGTCCGCAAATACTACACCTGCGTTACACGAATAGAGTGAATCGCCGCAGCCATTTCCTTTATGAGTGAAGGATCTTTTTCAATTGCATTTCCCACAACCAGCACGTCTGCTCCTGCTTTGCAATTGTGATAAGCTTTTTCAGGATCAGTAATGCCACCGCCTACGACTAGCGGCACTGAAACGTGTTGTGCAACGATGCGGATCATCGCTTCCGTGATTGGTTTTTTTGCACCGCTTCCTGCGTCCATATAGATGAGCTTCATTCCAAGCATTTCTCCTGCCATGGCAGTGCACATGGCTATTTCGTTTTTATCTGATGGGAGAGGAGTTGCGTTACTGATATAAGAAACAGTTGTGGGCGCGCCGCCATCCACTACCATGTATCCGGTGGAAATGATCTCGAGTCCGCTCTGCTTTACAAAAGGAGCTGATATAACATGCTGGCCGATGAGCAATTCAGGATTACGTCCTGAGATCAGCGAAAGATATAGAAGCGCGTCTGCATACTTCGAAACCTGTGAAGGGCTGCCGGGGAAAAGTATGATAGGAATATCGCATCTTGATTTGAATTGCTGAACAACTTCATCGAGATGATTACTGATGACCAGGCTTCCGCCCACCAAAAGGTAATCTACCTTAGCGGATGTTGCCAGCAGACAGAGCTCGTCAATCATTGGCGGATCTACCTTGTCGGGATCCACAAGTACGGCAAAAGATTTCTGGCCATTCGCTTTTCTCTCCGTTAATGATTGATAAACCCTGTGCATTCGTTAATTAATTGCTATCCTGCAAAAATGCAAAAACTTTTCCGGTTTAATGATGTGAGGTCAAAATGAGTGTTTGAAGTAATTGATGAAAAAATGATTGAACAGAATGAAAAAACCTGCGCGGAAATATGGCTGGTAGCCTGAATCTATGTCTATTTCGGTAAACAACCATAAAATTCATTCTCCGGATGAGGCCGTAAGTTTTTTTCCAACCATGAAACCTAATACAGGAAAGGGTTTGAGCATTTTTTTCAGTTTTGTGAACATCGTTTTCCACACGATGGGGATTTCATTTTTCAGGATTTAAGAAACGAAAAAATACTTTCGTTAGCACTTCTTTCAGGACAAACAAACTCACTTAAAATAAATTTTTTTGATTATGGCAAAGAAGCAATCTAAAGGCTTGCAGTTTCAGCGTCGCTATACCCGGGACGACGTGAACGTGTTTGACCAATTCACCTATGATTACAGGACTTCGGTGATCCGCAACCCAAGTGGAGAAGTTGTATTTGAAATGACCAATGTGGAAGTCCCTGAACAATGGAGCCAGATTGCAACAGATATTCTTGCACAGAAGTATTTCCGTAAAGCAGGCGTACCTCAGCCAGACGGTTCATTAGGTAGGGAGACCTCGGCAAAACAGGTTGCGCACCGTATGGCCAATTGCTGGAGGGTATGGGGGGAACGTTATGGTTATTTTGCCTCAGAACAGGATGCCCAGGTGTTTTATGAAGAACTGGTTTATTCAATCCTTAACCAGATGTGCGTTCCAAACAGTCCTCAGTGGTTCAATACAGGCTTGAATGAAAGCTATGGAATTAAGGGAAAGCCGCAGGGCCATTACTATGTTGATCCGGCAGACGGGCAGCTAAAAAAATCCACTTCTGCTTATGAGCGTCCGCAACCGCATGCTTGTTTCATTTTAAGTGTTGATGACGACCTGGTGAATGAAGGTGGTATCATGGACCTATGGGTACGTGAAGCCAGGATCTTCAAATACGGGTCGGGTGTGGGAACCAATTTTTCCAGTATCCGCGGGGAAGGCGAAAAGCTGAGCGGTGGAGGCACTTCATCAGGACTTATGAGCTTCCTGAAGATTGGCGATCGCGCGGCTGGAGCTATCAAGTCGGGTGGCACTACCCGCAGGGCAGCTAAAATGGTATGCCTTGACATGGACCACCCCGAGATCGTAGACTTTGTGAACTGGAAAGTTGAAGAAGAGAAAAAAGTAGGCGCGTTGATAGCTGCAGGCTATCCCAGCGATTATGAAGGAGAAGCTTACAGAACTGTAAGCGGTCAGAACTCGAATAATTCTATTCGCATACCAAATGAATTTTTTGAAAAACTACAGAACAACGAGGATTGGGAGCTGAAAGCCCGCATGGACGGCAGGGTTATGAAGAAAGTCCCGGCTCGTGAACTATGGAACCAGATCGCTTATGCAGCATGGCGTTGTGCAGACCCGGGTACCCAATACGACACCACCATTAATGAATGGCATACTTGCCCTAAAGGTGGACGCATCCGGGCCTCAAACCCATGTTCTGAGTACATGTTCCTTGACAACACGGCCTGCAATCTCGCATCGGCCAACCTTATGAAATTCTTCGACGCGGACACCAACAATTTCGATGTTGAAGGTTTTGAATATGTGTGCCGCCTCTGGACAGTTGTGCTGGAAATCTCAGTGACCATGGCACAGTTTCCGAGCAAGGATGTAGCGCAGCTGAGTTATGATTACAGAACCCTGGGACTTGGATATGCCAACCTTGGCTCAATGCTGATGGTAAGCGGCATACCGTACGATAGCGAGGAGGCACGCGGAATCGGAGGCGCTATATCGGCTATCATGACCGGCATAGCTTACAAAACTTCAGCTGAGATGGCGGGAGTATTGGGCGCGTTTGTAAAATATGAGGAAAATAAGGATGATATGCTGCGTGTGATGCGCAATCACCGTAATGCTGCATTTGATGTGGATGAATATGAAAAGCTGAGCATCAAGCCACAGGGTATTAAGGCTCAGTACTGCCCCGATTACCTGATCAAGGCAGCTTGCAAAGCATGGATTGACGCCGTTGAATTGGGGGAGAAGTATGGCTACCGCAACGCGCAAACAACTGTAATAGCTCCAACAGGCACGATCGGTCTTGTAATGGATTGCGATACCACCGGTGTTGAACCCGATTTCGCACTTGTTAAGTTCAAGAAATTATCGGGTGGCGGATATTTCAAGATCATCAACCAATCGGTACCTGCCGCATTGAAAAATCTTGGATACAACGAACGCGAATGCGAAGCCATCGTTAAATATGCTGTTGGTTCAGGAACTTTTTCGGGAGCACCTTTTATTAATCACCAGACGCTGAGTGAAAAAGGATTTATTGCCGAGGAAATTAAAAAATTAGACGCGGCCGTAGCTGCCGCTTTTGAAATAGGATTCGTATTCAATGTTTACACGCTTGGGGAAGAATGCCTGCAACGTCTGGGATTCACACCCGAGCAATATTTCAATTTCGAATGGAGTCTCCTGGAAGCGCTTGGATTTAATGATGATGAAATTGAAGCAGCCAATGATTACGTATGTGGCACCATGACAGTTGAAGGTGCGCCATATCTTAAACCCGAGCACCTGCCTGTATTTGACTGCGCAAATAAATGCGGACAGAAAGGTGAGCGTTTCATTCATGCGAACGGACATATTCGCATGATGGGTGCTGTACAGCCTTTCATCAGCGGCGCTATTTCCAAAACCATCAACCTGCCCCACGAAGCAACAGTAGAGGAAATAGCAGATTGTTATTTGCTTAGCTGGCAGTTAGGATTGAAGGCAAATGCCCTTTACCGCGACGGTTCAAAACTCAGCCAGCCGCTCAGCAACAAAAGTGATAAGAAAAAGAAGGTTCAGGATAGCGCTGAAAAAGTACAGGAGTCATCCATCCCTTCAGGAGAATACAGGCCCGACTCCATTGAATCGGCCATGGTTGATATGAGCAAGCTTACGATAGAAGAATTGCTGGAAGAAGTTCAGAAACGTGTTCAGTCGTCACCGAATACCGACCTGAAAAGGATGCTTGCGAAGATCGTAGAGAAAAGAACACTCCCCGCCAAACGCCGTGGTTATACGCAAAAGGCAAAGATCAACGGACAGGTCATCTTCCTGCGCACGGGTGAGTATGGCGATGGTACAGTTGGTGAGATTTTCATCGACATGGCGAAAGAAGGCGCAACCATGCGCAGCATGCTGAACTGTTTTGCCATTGCAATTTCTATAGGCCTGCAATATGGGGTTCCTTTGGAAGAATTTGTTGAGAAGTTTGTGTTCACTCGTTTTGAGCCGGCCGGAATGGTAGATCACCCGAACATCAAGAGCACCACTTCGATCGTTGACTTTATTTTCCGCGCGCTGGCATATGAGTACCTGGGCAGGACCGACCTGGTTCATGTACTCGACAAGCCGGAGCTGCTGAATACTGGCACGGATGACTGGGATGATATTCCTACTTCCCTTGAGTATGAAAAAAAAATGCCCGAACTGAGTGATGTTCGCATTGTGGCGCCAAAAACAAACGGCCATGTTCAGCCGAAAGCGCAAAAAGATAAGCCAAAGGGCGATTCAACGCTGGATCTTGTGAACGCTGCGGCACGTAACATGCAGAGCGATGCACCCGCATGTAATGTTTGCGGTCATATCACAATCCGCAGCGGCACATGTTATAAGTGCCTGAATTGCGGTAATAGCCTGGGTTGCAGTTAAACGTCAACAGAAAAAGTTTTACAAAAGCCTGTCCTTATACAATAACAGGAACAACGATTTTAGGACGGTTATTCATAGACTACATCCGCCCATTTCTATGGGCGGATTTTTATTGCCCGGATTGGGAAAATCGTACATTTCCTATACTAAAAATCTTTAACACCCGTTTACTTGCAGTTATCAACAATTGCCCCTATTTTGGCCATCTTAACTATGGATAAACCTCTACCTAAACAACATCGGACCAACTATGAAAAAACTCCTGGCACTAATTGCACTGGTTGTTATTTTAGCTTCCTGTAACAGATATATTACCACTTACGAGGCGGCCAACGGCAAAGCGAAGTGCGGCAGATCAATCCGGTAATTACATTTTTATTAAATAGTACATACTTAATATCCGGCCTCTCCACGTGAGAGCCGGATATTCTTCTTTGTTTTACCTTGCAGCCACAAAAATCAGCTGCAATGATGAAAAGAAGTTTACTCCTGCTACTGCTGCTCGGATCCGTACTGGTTGTATCAGCCCAAACCAAAAATGCATTTATATCGGGGCCTATGCTGGGTGCTGTTGAGCTAAGAACCGCAAAGGTGTGGTGTGAAGTTTCACCTGAAACAGATAAGGTAAGCATCAGTTTCCGCAAAGGCGGAAGCAAGGATCCGGCCCGCACCATGATCTACAGGGGCAAGCTGGGAGAAGCGTTCAACCCGATAACGTTTGAGTTGGGTGGCCTGGATTTCAATACTACTTATACTTACGAAATAGAAGCGAGGTCGCAGCACCAACTGTATAAAAAAACAGGTCAGTTTACTACAACTGATCTATGGCAATACCGCAAGAATTTTCCCGATTTCACTTTCATTGCAGGAAGCTGCTCATATTTTAATGAGCCGAAGTTTGATCGGCAGTTTGCGGAAATCATCAATCCAAAAACTCCTGCGAAACCCTATGGCGGCGATTCGAGCATATTTGAGACCATGGCAAAGGAAAAAGCCGCGTTCATGCTTTGGCTCGGCGACAATTGGTATTACCGGGATGTTGATTATGGTAGCGCCTGGGGGTTGAGCTACCGTGCAAGTCGCGACAGAAGCATGCCCGTTTTACAGAATCTGCTGAAAGCAATGCCACATTATGCAATCTGGGACGACCATGATTATGGTCCGAACAATGCCGACAGAAGTTATGTATTGAAAGAACATGCAAGGGAAATCTTTAAGAACTACTGGCCGAATCACGGTTACGGTCAGAACGGCCAGGGCATATTTACCAAGTTTTCATACAGTGACGTTGATTTCATTTTGCTGGACGACCGCTGGTTCAGGAGCAATGATTATTTGTCTGCTAACGTTGATGGCAAACCGAATACGGAAAAGAGAATGTTTGGCGAGCTGCAGATGACCTGGTTGAAGAATGCGCTCAAAAGCAGTCTTGCGACCTTTAAGATTGTGGTGACGGGAAGCCAGGTTTTGAATGCCGCTTCCACGGATGACCGTGTTCAGAATTATCCGGTTGAATTTAATGAGCTGATGGAATTTCTTTCGCGCGAGAGAATCAATGGTGTGGTATTCATGACAGGCGACAGGCATCATAGTGAGGTTATAAAATATGAAAGAACCGGCGCGTACACGTTATACGACATCACATCTTCACCCCTTACATCCGGCATAGGCAGGCCGAGAGAACAGGAAGCATCGAATCCTGCGCGGATAGCGGGAACGCTGATCGAAGCACAGAATTATTCACGCATCTCTGTAACCGGTGCGCCGCGTGAGCGCGTATTGAAGGTTGAGTTTTTAGGACTGAAAGGTGAAAAGCTGGGAGAGTGGAGTATTCGCAGTGACCAATTAAGGTAATATCTGGTTAACAATTTTATACATCCTGTCCGCTTCAGAATCCGCATCGGGCAATCGCGTGCGGGTTTTGATGAAGTGAAGAGATAAAGCCAGTAATTGAAATTCAGGTTTGATAGACATCATTCCTGACATACAGAACAAAGTAAATCACCAGCGCGAGTGTAATAGCGGCTGACAGTCCAAAAACCACCACCGGCCCGAAACCCGCCCAAAGCATTCCCGCTACCACACTTGCCAGCAAAGTGCAGATGCTCTGGCACGAAGTAAAGAATCCAACTGCGGTAGCCGTTTTCGTATCATGAGCCAGGTTGGTGATCCATGCTTTTGCGATGCCCTCAGTGGCAGCGGCATACAGCCCATAACAAAGGAATAGTCCGAAAACCATCCAGGGTTCACTTACAAAAGCGAAGCCGGCATACGTCAGCACAAAAAACAGCAGACCGCCGATGAAAACTTTTCGGGTTCCCCATTTATCTGCCAGCATGCCCAAAGGATAGGAAGCAAGAGCGAAGACCAGGTTGTAAAATACATATGCAAGGATGGTCGTTTCATCGCTTCCGGTTACTTCCCGCGTTCTTAATAGCAGGAATACATCCGAGCTGTTGAACAATGCGAAAAGCAACAGTCCTGCCACCAATCGCCGGTAATCCATTCCCGCGATCTTCCAGTAAGAGAAATACGAAAAGAATCCACCACCCGCTTTGATAACGGGAGTTGCTTTTTTTTCCTTTAAAAGAAAGAGAATCAAAACCGACAGTATACCCGGAATAAAAGCGATGAAGAAAAGCGATCTGTATTGCTGAGGGAAAAAATGAAGAAAAAGCAGTGCCAGAACCGGACCTGTAATTGCACCCACTGTATCCCAGCTCCGATGAAATCCAAAGACGCGGGCTTTGGTAGCCCTGGTAGCTTCCGCGGAAAGCAATGCATCCCTGGCAGCGGTTCTCAAGCCTTTGCCCAACCGGTCGGTTGTTCGGGCGAAAAAGATCCATCCTGTCAGTGTAAATAACCCCATCATGGGTTTGGAGCACGCGCTCAGGAAATAACCCAGCCTCACAAAAGGAAGGCGAACTCCTTTTTCATCGGATAGCTTGCCAAAATATCCTTTGCTAAGGCCTACGACAAATTCGGCTATGCCTTCCAGCAAGCCAATGAGAACAATAGAAAAACCGATCTGTTTGAGGTAAACGGGAATTACAGGATAAAGCATTTCGCTGGCAATATCAGCGAACAGGCTAACGATGGAAAGTATCCAGACAGTCCTGCTGATTATCTTCATTCAAAGTAAATGTAAGAAATGAGATACGATAAGTGTGAATTCAACGTTGTGTTGCTGTTGTCAACCGGCCGTTTGTGGAAGTGAAGTAGTGAATAAAAAAATTACTGGTTCACGAAACATTAACAGATTTGACGGATGTTTAAAAAATACTGTTCTGGCAAGGGTTTGACTTTGTTAATTCCGTTTATTTGCATCAATTTTGCAAGCAATAAAAATCTAATACCGACTCATGGGATTATTCAACTGGTTTACGCAGGACATTGCCATAGACCTCGGAACCGCCAATACCCTCATCATACACAACGAAGAGATCGTAGTTAATGAACCAAGTATTGTAGCGCTCGACAGAAACAACCCTAAAAATGTTATAGCTGTTGGAAAGCGTGCATTGATGATGCATGAGAAAACCCATGAGAGCATCCGTACTGTCAGACCTTTGAAAGATGGCGTTATCGCTGATTTTAACGCCGCAGAGCTGATGATCCGTGAGCTTATCAAGATGATCTATCCCAAAAAGCCTTTATTTCCTCCGAGCTGGAGGATGATGATATGCATTCCGAGCAGTATTACGGAAGTTGAGAAACGGGCAGTTCGTGACAGTGCTGAACAGGCGGGAGCGAAAGAAGTATACCTGCTGCATGAGCCGATGGCCGCCGCGCTTGGAATTGGCATTGATGTGGAAGAGCCGGTGGGAAATATGATCATAGACATTGGTGGAGGAACCACTGGCATCACTGTAATTGCGCTGGCAGGTATCGTTTGCGATCAGAGCATCAGGATCGCAGGTGACGAATTTACCGCCGACATCATGGAGGCGCTTCGCCGTTACCATAGCCTGCTGATAGGAGAACGTACCGCCGAGCAGATCAAGATCAACATCGGCGCTGCCATGAAAGATCTGGATACTCCACCCGATGATATTCCGGTTAATGGCCGCGACCTGGTTACCGGTATACCCAAACAGATCATGGTAAGTTACCAGGAAATAGCAGAGGCGCTTGACAAAAGCATATTCAAGATCGAAGAGGCCATCCTTAAAGCACTGGAAAGCACTCCGCCGGAGCTTGCCGCTGATATTTACCGCCGCGGCCTTTACCTTACGGGAGGTGGCGCCTTGCTGCGTGGGCTTGACAAGCGTTTGAGTCAGAAGATCAAACTTCCGGTGCACGTAGCCGATGACCCGCTGAAAAGTGTGGTACGCGGAACCGGACTTGCTTTAAAGAATTACGACAGGTATCCCTTCGTTATGAGATAAAACGTTCAGGGCATGAAGATCCAGGCAGTCAGTTTTGGCCTGGCCTGATGTCCTGATCAGAACACTGAACATTGTTTCCGCGATGCGTAACCTCTTTCTCTTCATAAGGCGGTATCTGAATTTTTTATTCTTCCTGCTTTTACAGGTTATTGCACTATCCATGTTGTTCCGTTATAACAAATTTCATGAAGCAAGCTTCATGGCGGTTGCCAAGGAATGGACGGGTGGCATTTACGACCGCGCCAATAACGTGGAATATTATTTTCACCTGAAGAAGACCAACGACTCGCTGGCCCGTGAAAATGCCAGGCTCAGAAATCTGCTTCGTTCAAATTTTGAAGGAGCAGATACCGCATCGAAACTGGTTACAGATACAATTCCTTTCGATTCACTTGGAAATACGCGTAAGTATCTATGGCGTGAAGCCCGGGTGTCTAACAATTCAAGCAGCACACAGAACAACTATATTACCATTCACCGGGGCGAACTGCAGGGTGTTAAGAAAGACATGGGTGTGATAAGCCCGAGCGGGATCGTTGGGACAGTTGTAAGCACCAGCGCGAATTACGCAACTGTAATGAGCCTTCTGCACCGTCAGAGCCGGATGAGAGCTTCCCTAAAAAACTCAGGTGAAACAGGAACGGTGCAGTGGGATGGAAATTCGCCATTGTATCTCACACTCATCGATATTCCCAGAAGCGCCAGGATAAACAGGGGCGATAGCGTTGTTACCAGCTATTCAGACCGTTTTCCTCCCGGGCTGGTGGTTGGAACTGTACAGGATATAGTAGAGGACAAGAGCAGTAATTTTTATACGTTACGTCTGAAGCCTGCAACAAATTTTTTTAATCTTCAGTATGTCTACGTTATTGAGAACCTGCAGCGTGAAGAGCAAATAAAGCTGGAGGAGGCTACAAAGAAAATTCAATGAGCGACCTGGTAAAACATAGTTTCCGCTTCCTTTTTTTCATCCTGCTGCAGGCATTGGTGTTGCAAAGGATTCCATTCCTTCACAAATTCATTACACCTTACCTGTATTTTTTGTTCATTATCTGGCTTCCATTCAATACAAAACGCGGCTGGCTATTGCTGGTAGCCTTTGTATTCGGCCTTACACTGGATTACTTTCTGAATACGCCCGGCCTGCACGCGGCGGCCTGCACGCTCATCGCTTACATAAGGCCATTCCTGGTAAACCTTCTGATTTCCCAGCAGGGAGCAGAACAAAACTATGCTTCGCCTTCAATCCGAAGCATGGGATGGGCGCCGTATTTTACGCTGGTACTGATCCTTACACTCATGCACCATACTTATCTTGTTTTCCTGGAATGGATCCAGATCGGTTCGTTCTGGTACTTTATCATGAAAGTGCTGGCTTCAACCGGGATTAGTTTGCTGCTGATTTTACTTAGTGAAATGTTATTTGTGCGAAAAGAAAAGTTCCGCACCAATACTGCCTGATAAGATGCGCGATCCTTTACACTAAATTTGCTATTATCCCAGCACTAAGTTCTGATATTGAAACGTTCTTCATTTTACCATGACAAATTTCCAATTCCCATAAACCTATGTCGGTTTTTAACCAGAGCAGGAGCACTATCATACGTTTGATCTTTATCAGCATGTTTGTTGTAATAACCCTTCAGTTATTCAACCTCCAGGTGTTGTCGGGGAAATATCAGCAGCTTGCAAGGGAGAACGCTCTGTTTCCAAAAAGGATCTATCCAAGTCGTGGTATCATTTACGACCGCAAAGGGAAACCAATACTTGACAATACAGTATTGTACGACCTGATGGTGATACCATCCGAAGTAAGGAACCTTGACACGATGGGTTTCTGCCAGATGCTGGAAATTGATACCGCGGAATTCCGGCAGCGCCTTATCACGGCCATCCTCAAAAATACGAGGGTACGGCCTTCCATTTTTGAAGACCTGTTACCACCTGTTATGCATGCAAGGCTGGAGGAAAATCTCTGGAAGTACAAAGGGTTCTATCTGCAGGATCGCCCGGTGCGCACTTACCCGTTCAATGCGGCGGCGCACATAATGGGTTATGTTGGAGAAGTGGATTCTGCCATTCTCCGCCGGTCGAATTATTATTACCAGTTGGGCGACTATGTTGGCCGCAGCGGTCTGGAGCAATATTACGAGTCGGTACTGATGGGAAGAAGGGGTGTGCAATACATGATCAGGGATAACAAGAACAGGCTTGTTGGCCGTTATGAGAACGGAAAGTTCGATACCGCGGCCATTGCAGGAAGGAACCTCAGAACATATATCGATATCGAAGTGCAGCAGCTGGCCGAAAAGCTAATGACCAATAAAGTGGGCGCAGTGGTAGCGCTTGACCCAAAAACGGGCGGCATCATTGCCATGTGTTCAGGTCCCAACTTCAATCCGAACGACCTGACAGGACCGGAAAAGCAGAAGAATTACCAGCGGATGGTGCTCGACGTATCGGGTCCATTGCTTAACCGCGCCATCAAAGGTCTTTATCCTCCCGGCTCAGCCTTTAAGCCACTGGGCGCGTTGATGGCATTGAATGATGGCATTATCGACCCTTCATATGGATATCCCTGCACCGGCAGGTATTATGGTTGCGGACACGGAAAGCCTGCATGCACGCACAACAATCCCGGGCACGCTGCCAACCTTCGGTTATCCATTGCCAATTCGTGCAACTCGTATTATACGCACCTGTTCAGAATGACGATTGACAATCCACAATTCCGTGGAGTAAAAAAAGGATATCAGCACTGGCGTGATTATGCTAATAATTTCGGACTTGGAAACCGCCTTGGTGTAGACCTTCCCAGCGAGGACAAGGGGAACATTCCTGACACTGCGGTTTACAACAGGGTATACAGGGGTGCGTGGAACTCATGCACAAACCTCACGCTCGGTATTGGTCAGGATATGATGCTGGCCACACCCATGCAGCTCGCAAATGCAATGTGCATTGTTGCGAATAAAGGGTATTTCTATACACCTCACTTTGTTCAAAAGATCGATGCGGAAACGAAGGATGATACGGTGATGAACAAATTCAGGATCAAGCATGAAGTGCTGACGCGCATTTCGGATGAAGCTTACGAATCGGTGATAGGCGGCATGCAGGATGTTGTGGACAGGGGAACCGCTATGGCTGCACGCATACCCGGAATAGAGATCTGCGCCAAGACCGGAACCGCGGAAAATTTCAGGATACTGGATGGCCGAAGGGTTCAATTGAAAGACAACTCGGTCTTTGTTTGCTTTGCGCCCCGCGAAAATCCCAGGATCGCAATTGCCGTTGTAGTAGAGAACGCGGGTTTTGGATCTACCTGGGCCGCGCCGATCGCGTCGCTGATGATGGAAAAATACCTCAACGATACGCTGAGGGCAGAGAGAAAGAAAGAAGTGGATCGCATTGCCGCAGCCAACCTTATGCCTTCATGGCTTGAAAGGGAACAATACAAGGCGGATTCAACCCGTGCTGCATATTGGGCCAAGCTGACGAAGGACAGCACCAATTACAAGAAATATCTGAGGAAGGGTTCTGCGCCTAAAAAAGATTCAGTTCCACCGAAACCAGATACACGCAGTACGCATACGAGAGAAGCGATCCTGGAAAAGAAAATCAGTACCAAACCCGTCACAGCATAAAAATGAATTCAAGGAACCCTGCCATATCAAAAGGAATTGACTGGAGCCTGGTTTGGATGTACATCATTCTTTGCCTTGTTGGAATCATGAGCATCTTCGGGGCAACGTATCAGGAAACCGAGGGCGTGAGCGGATTTCAGAATGTTGTACAGGGTTTTCTTTCTCTGAAAACTGATTACAGCAGACAATCGCTTTATTTCCTGATCGGAGCCATGCTTGGAACGTTCATATTGCTTACAGACAGCAAATTCTTCACTGCCACCGCAAACCTGTGGTATGTTTTCGGATTGTTATTGCTACTACTTGTATTTCCATTTCATACAGAGATCAAGGGAACAAAATCAATTATCAGGTTTGGAAGCTTTCAGCTTCAGCCTGCGGAGCTTTGCAAAGTTTTTGTGAACCTGGCGCTTGCCAAATACCTGTCGAGAGTAGATACAGATTTTACAAAATCCAGGTCCCACATGATCGCGATGGGCATCGCATTATTACCCGCGCTCATTACACTGCAACAGGATGAAACGGGGCTTGCCCTTGTATACTTTTCGTTCTTCATTGTAATGTTCAGAGAGGGCTTGCCCGCCATCTACCTTATCCTGGGATTTTCCCTGGCTGTACTGGTAGTTGCCACGCTGTTGGTTGATCCGAACACGCTTGCGATCATACTTACGCTGATTGCCGCGGTTACCATTTATTTCATGCGCCGGCAAATCAGGCGCAGGCGAAGTGTGCTGTTCACTATTGTTGGCTTATGGGTGGTATGTGTAGGTATACAACGCTTTGCGGTTCCATATGTGTTCGATAATCTGTTTGAGCCATACCAGGTAAAACGTATTTATGCTGCAATTGGTAAGGACTATGTTCCTAAAAACGAGGCAGCGCTGCTTGAAAGTGAACGGAAAGTTTCAACGGCAAAGAAGGATGACGGAGATTATAATGTGAAGCAAAGCAAGATTGCGATAGGCAGCGGTGGCTTCATTGGAAAGGGTTTGCTCAAGGGCACTCAAACCCGTTATGATTTCGTGCCCGAGCAACGAACGGATTTTATTTTCTGTACCATCGGTGAGGGGTTTGGATTTCTGGGCAGCATAATATTTCTGGGAGTTTACCTTGTACTGCTCTTGCGGATCGTAAGCATTGCTGAACGTCAACGAAGTGTTTTCAGTCGCAGTTATGCCTATGGTGTAGCTTCTGTTTTCTTTTTTCATATAGCTATCAATATATGCATGACCATCGGGCTCGCTCCTGTTATTGGCATTCCTCTTCCATTCATCAGCTATGGCGGAACATCATTAATAACTTTCACTATCTTATTATTCATTCTCATAAGGCTGGATGCCGACCGGCAAATGGTACTTCGTTAACAGCTATCAAATGATCCTGTCTTACATTCGTGGTTTCGTGAAAACCTGAAAATGAAAATAATTCCACTTTCTGAAGGCTCATTCACCATTGACAAGACGAAACTCTTTGTTCCGTTTGATGAAGAAAATGATGAATTGAAGTCGCGACCGCCAGGCAGCCTCCTGGTAGAAGTGCAACCATTTATTATAGTCACATCAGAGGATGTATTATTGTTAGATACAGGATTAGGCTTCGAAAACGGCGGAGTAATGCAATTGCACAGGAATATGATGGACGCGGGCATCAATCCGGGTGAAGTGACAAAAGTGCTGCTCTCCCATTTACATAAAGATCATGCGGGCGGCGTAAGTACTGCAGGCAATTCGGCATTGAGTTTTCCGAAAGCACAATATTTCGTTCAGAAAAAGGAACTAGAATTCGCTTTTGAGAAAGGCTTTCCTTCTTACATTACCGAAGAGCTGGAGCCACTCAGAGGATCAGAACAGCTTGTGCTGCTGGATGGCAATGGTGTAATGGATGGATATATTAAATATGAAATTACAGGGGCGCATAGCCCTTTTCACCAGGTATTTACCATTGTTGATGGCGGGGAGACTTTATTTTTCGGAGCTGATGATGCACCTCAATTGTATCAGATGCGCCATAAGTTTGCCGCAAAGTATGATTATAATGGAAAGCTGGCAATGGAACTACGTCAGAAGTGGTGGGAAGAGGGGGAACGGGAAGGGTGGACTTTTTTGTTTTATCATGATATTAAGAAGCCGGTTTTTCAAATGCAAAATGTAAAATGAAAAATGTAAAATTCAAAATGTAAAAATGAAATACAGGGTCCATTTTTACATTTTACATTTTACATTTTGCCTTTGAAAAGAACAGCCCGCCCTGAACAGAGCCGGCTGTTGCTAACCTATGAAAAACACCAAATTTATCGGACTATTGCCTGAATCTTTTGTTTTGTTGCTGCTGGCGTAGCTGCCTCCGCTCCATCAGTTCTCTCCTTACTACGTCTTTAAATTCTTTATCTGCTTTGAACACACTGTTCGCCCTTTCTTTATTCAGCACACGTGAAAATTCATCGAAGTACTTTTTGCGGATGTTCACTACTTTTTCCTCCAGCTCCACTTCATTTGCCTGTCGGTTCTGCATGCGGGTGGTTCTGATCTCATCCTCATACTTATTGAAAACGGGCCAGAAGCGTTGTGCTTCTTCAGGGGTAAGATTGAGTTTCTTGGTAAGAAACGCTATCTGGTAGGCTTTAAGCTTGCCTCCATCCGGATGATTGTTACCCTCCTGTGCAAGCGATAAGCCGGCACTCCACACAAACATCGAAATGAGTAAAATAATCTGTTTCATGATCCGGTTATAATGTTATTAAAAATTGCTGCAATTCATCTTCACTGACTTCAGCAAGCATTTCCTTTACATCAGATTCATCTATGTCTTCGTTAACGGATGATGTACTAACCACTAATGGCAGGGTTTCATTTTCGATGAAACTTGACATTTCTTCATCCGATACTTTATTATCGTCACTTATTTTTTCTATACCAGCAACTGTCTGTTCAGTGTTGGCTGACCTGTTAAGATAGAACCATCCACCAATCGCCAATGCACCTGTTAATATCGCCGCCGCGGCATAACGCGTGAACCTGCGTGTGTTCATCGAAATTACTTTCGCAGGCTGACGCTCCTGAACTTTATTAAGAATTTTTACAGGAAGGCTATCGAAATATCCTGATGGGACATTATAAACATTTGTACGTTTAAGTCCTTCCATCATCGGCGACAGGGTTTGTAATTCATCCTGAACAAAATCAATCGCCTTTACTCCGCCAACAACATTTTCGGTCAGGTCAGCAAAATAATCAGATGGAACCTCGTAAGGAGTTTTCCTGCTCAGGCCGCTCAATAAAGGAGAAATTGTTTCCAGTTCTTCCCTTGAATTGAGCGATCCGGCCCTGATCCTGTCCAGAATTGAACCAGCCAAACCTTCAAAATACCCCTGGGGTACCCTGTAAGGAAGGTGTGATCCGATTGCTGCAACCGCAGGGCTGATCTCCTGTAATTCCTTTAATATGGTTGATTTTGCTTCCATTGACCACTTTCTGAGACTTAAAATGGGTGGTATGGTTTAATGATTCAGGATATAATCCTCAATTTTTTTAACAGCATGGTGGTAAGATGCCTTTAATGCCCCTTCAGAAGTTTCCAGAACCCGGCTCATCTCTTCGTATGGCATTTCATCGTAATACCTGAGATTAAACACAACCCGCTGTTTTTCAGGCAGTTGCTGAATAGCCAATTGCAGTTTCCATTCCAGTTTGGCCGGATCGAAATATTTATCAGCTTTTATCTTATTGCTCAACCCACTTTCCACCTCACTCAGGGATACCGAAGCTTTCTTTTTCTGTTGTTCGATAAATGTCAGGCATTCATTCGTGGCAATCCGGTAAAGCCATGTATATAATTGGGAATCTTCACGGAAGTTTCCCAGGCCATTCCATACCCTGATGAAGACATTCTGAAGGACATCATTGGCATCTTCATGTTCGACTACCATCCTCCGCACATGCCAGTATAATTTCTCCTGGTATTTTTTAATTAATGCAGTAAAGGCCTGTTCCTTGGTAGCAGGGTCCCGGAAACTTTGTAATAATTCGCTGTCTTGAGTGACCGCCATAGATTAGCGATTTTTACTTTTCCTTGCCAGCACTTTTTCCGCAGCTTCTACAATGTTTGGAGCATCGAGCCCATATTTTTTCAATAATTGAGTGGGGGTTCCGCTCTCACCGAATGTGTCGTTGGTTCCCACGTATTCTATCGGTATTGGCAGATTGCGTGATGCTACCTGTGCGATGCTGTCACCAAGTCCACCAATGATATTATGTTCTTCAGCAGTGACGGCGCATTTAGTTTTTGTGATGGATTTTATCACGGCATCCCTGTCAATTGGCTTGATCGTATGAATGTTGATCACTTCGGCGCTGATGCCTTTTTCTTCCAGTGTTCTTGCGGCTTCGATCGCTTTCCACACAAGATGACCGCAGGCGAAGATGGAAACATCAGTTCCTTCCGCAAGCAACTGAGCTTTGCCGATCTCGAATTTTTGATCCGGCGCTGTAAAATTCGGCCATTTAGGACGGCCAAACCGGAGATAGACCGGCCCAACGTGATCAGCTATGGCGATGGTTGCCGCTTTGGTCTGGTTAAAATCGCAGGGAACGATAACCGTCATACCCGGCAGCATTTTCATAAGGCCGATATCTTCCAGTATCTGGTGCGTTGCTCCGTCTTCACCGAGTGTAACCCCTGCGTGCGACGCGCAGATCTTTACATTTTTTCCTGAGTATGCAATCGACTGCCTGATCTGATCATATACACGGCCTGTTGAGAAATTAGCGAAGGTTGTTGTGTACGGAATCTTTCCTCCAATGGTTAGTCCGGCTGCAATACCCATCATATTTGCTTCGGCAATTCCGCATTGAATAAACCTTTCGGGAAATTCTTTGATGAACTGGTTCAGCTTTAGTGAACCCGCGAGGTCGGCGGTTAACGCAACCACGTTAGGATTCTTTTTTCCCAATTCATAAATGCCTTCTCCAAATCCTGAGCGGGTATCTACTTCATTCAAAACTTTAATATCCTTAAGCATGATGTGATTTTGGTATTTGCTAATTAATTCAGGCCTGCAGGTTTCTTCGAATAAAACGTCTCATCTGTCTTGATCTTCTGCTCCCATTTCCATGCGGTAAGCATCATATCATCAAGACTGTATTTAGGTTGCCATCCGAGTTCCTTTTTAGCATAATCGTTATTGGCATAGATTGCTACAACGTCACCGGACCTGCGCGGACCGATAACATAATTCAATTTTACACCACTCACTTTTTCAAAAGCGTGTATGGCTTCCAGAACCGTTACTCCATTGCCTGTGCCGAGATTGAAAACCTCACATTTTTTGAGTTGACGGCGTGCAAGAAGGTATTCAACAGCAAGCGTGTGCGCATGTCCAATATCAGAAACATGGATGTAGTCGCGGATGCATGAACCGTCCCTGGTTTGATAATCATTACCGAAAACTTTCATTTGCGGCAGCTTTCCGATGGCCGTCTGTGTTATGGCAGGGACCAGGTTAGCAGGTTTCCCAATCGGTAGCTCGCCAATGAAACCAGAAGGATGCGCTCCAACCGGGTTGAAATAGCGAAGCAGCACGCACCTCGTATCGTTGACCTTTGCAAATTCATTTATGATCTGCTCACCCATTTGTTTGGTATATCCATAAGGTGATTCAGCCGGTTTCGGCGGTGTGAATTCGGTTACCGGGATCTGATCGGGATTGCCATAAACGGTACAGGAGGATGAAAAAACAAAATATTTGATCTGGAATTCCTGAACGCATTTCAACAGGTTGATCAGCGAGGTCAGGTTATTTTCAAAATACATCAATGGAAATTCCACTGATTCACCAACAGCTTTAAAGGCCGCGAAATGAATTATGCCGGAGATATCTTCATTTTCCTGGAAAATGGCGAATGTATCGTCGAAGTTGCAAAGATCAACCTTGTAGTTTTTGATCTTTTTACCCGTGATCTTTTCCACTCCTTCAAGAATTCTGGGATTTGACCTTGAATTGTTATCGACGGAGATAACATCAAAGCCGTTTTCCACCAGGTCAACAATCGTATGGGATCCGATATAACCGCATCCGCCGGTAACAAGAATTTTAGACATATATTTCCTCCTGCTGCTCCAGGGTTATTTAATCTGATTCATAAGGTATTGACCGTAACCGCTTTTCAACAAGGGTTGGGCGAGTTTGGCAAGCTGTTCTTTACCGATAAATCCTTTTTTGTAAGCTATCTCTTCAATACAGGCGATCTTAATGCCCTGTCTTTGTTCGATCACCTGTACAAATTGCGATGCCTGCATCAGTGAATCAAAGGTACCGGTATCAAGCCAGGCTGTACCGCGGTCCAATACGCACACCTTCAGTTCGCCTTTGCGAAGATATTCTTTGTTTACGTCAGTTATTTCATATTCTCCCCTTGGACTTGGCTTCAGATCGCGGGCAATCTGGATGACCGAGTTATCATAAAAATAAAGT
>DASWTK010000231.1:0-4226 GCA_036402175.1 Chitinophagaceae bacterium
TTGATCAGGGTCGCTGACATCTGCCCGGGCAAGTACAATTTCAATTCCTTCCTGCCTTAGCTGATCCGTTATTTTTTTCGCCAGTGGTGATGGTTGATTCCTTCCCAATAATACCAGGTGACGCGCTCCCATTTTCACCAGCCATTCTGCTGTTTTTAATCCAAGCGCACCCAAACCTCCGGTGATCAGGTAGGTAGCATCTGACCGCAATCTGTTAGCTGGCTTGGCATTGAGTACAGCCTGAGTAAATGGTTGTAACCTGGGAACATATCGTGTCCCCGAACGGAATGCCAACTGATCTTCATCCCCATCTATAAAAAGTTGATTAACCAGATGAGGTATTGATTCGGCAGTGGATTGCGCCCGATCAAGGTCAATGCGAACACATTTTAATTCGGGGAACTCGAGGCTTATTACTTTCGCAAAGCCCCACAAAGCCGATTGTTCAACGGCGATTGCTTCATCTGGTATTACAGACTGAGCGCCTCTTGTAACAAACCACAACCGGGGTAATACCGACATTCTTCTAGCCAGCGTTTGAACAAGTAATAATGCGCTATCGCATCCAGGTCTACGCATTGCATCCGATGTGCAGCGAAATTCAGCTGATTGTACCGGTATCGAAAGGCTCCATAAATGTATAATGCCATACAATGGTGAGCCTGCACGCAGAAGATGTTTTTCTATCAGCTCACGCAACGCGCTTTCTTCATTGTCATTCAAATCAGTGATAGCCTCATTATAAAATACCATGTGGCAACTGTCACCGGCTTTTTCTAACTGATTTGCCAATTGTTCCGCCACCCCTTCCCCATCTGCGAAGATCAACCAATGTTTTTTTTCGTGCTGTGTGTTTGCAGTCGCGGTTTTCCTGCTATCAGGCCTCCAGTTTATTTTATACAACCACGACTCCTGGTTCAATACCGGTTTTTGAATCCTTCTGCCGGTGCGCTGTAACCGAAATCCAAAAAGTTCAGCCACCACCCGATTGTCTTCATCCGTTAACCTGATATCGGCATTAATGACATCGGATCCTGCCGTTAATTCATTTTTGAGCGAAACATGGCTCCACAAAAACCTTCCGGGAGGTGCATAGAATCGGATGGTTTTGAAACCCGTTGGCAGATAAATATCGTTCTCAAACAAATTATTTTGCATTGCGGCTAAAACCTGCAGACAGGAATCCATCAAAACAGGATGTATCTGGTACTCATCTCCATCCTGCTGCAGTGATGCTGGTAAACTGATAAGTCCTAATACTTCCCGTTCATTTTTCCATAATTGTTTTATTCCGCGAAACGATGGTCCGTATTGTAAACCACGCAACGACAACGCCTGGTAAAATTGTTCTGCTGTGATATCGGACTTGCAATTTTTCCGGATACGATCAGTTGAAGTTTTATCGGATGCTACCGGATCAATAGCTGTTTGTTTTTGAGTAAAAGTAGCGGAGGCATGCAGCGCCCAATCTTGTTTTCCATTATCAGAACTATAAACACCGAAAGTTAAACTGTCATTTTTATCCGGGCCTACAATCACCTGAACTGATTTTGCCTGCCCAGTGTGTAAGATCATTTTTTTACTGATTACAAAATCAGTCAATTCGTGCGTAAGGTGCAAGCCGGTTTCGTTTGCAGCCTGTAATGCCATTTCAATATAACCCGCGGCCGGAAAAACAGTTTCATTGTCCACCTTATGATCTCCCAGCATTTGCAACAGCTGTTCGTCGAAAACAGTTTGCCATACAAAAGTGGAATGTGCATTCGCCAGGTTTATTCTTTCACCAAGAAGTGCGTGTACATGACCGGAATTTGGCTTCTTATTCCGTGAACCTGCTGTACTTTTTTCTATCCAGTATCGCTGTCGATTCCAGGGAATCAAGGGAAGAGGAACATAATTCGCACCACGCTGGTAAAGTTTGTTCCAGTTTATTGAAAATCCTGCAGTGTAAAGCGCGGCCAGTGTTTTCTGCAATTGCTTACGACCGGGTTCATCTCTGCGCATGGATGGCAGCAATAGTGTGTCAGAGTTCCGTGAATTGAGTGACTGCTGAATTGAACTTAGCAATACGGGATGCGGACCGATCTCGATAAAAGCAGTATACCCGTCCTTTAATAGATCATTCACGCAATCTGAAAAATGCACGGGCTTCCTGAGATTATCAATCCAGTAATCTGCGTCAAAATTCAGATCATTTGCTAGCCTGCCGGTCACGGTTGAATAAATCGGGAGTCGTGCAGGTTGTGGTTTCAATGACGCTAATGCTATTTGCAGATCAGAACGCAAAGTATCTATCTGAGGACTATGTGAAGCAACATCAACATTCACTGGTTTACAGAATACATTTTGTTTTTCCAGGGTATCCATGACCTTTTTGATCGTTTCAGCATTACCCGATAAAACTGTTGAAGTCTGGCTATTGATCACAGCCAGTGTTATATCTTCTCCGTATTCTTTAATTATTTCATTTGCCTGTGAGGGTGAAAGTTCCGTAGCCAGCATGCTGCCACGACCTTTCAATTGTTTTAATACGCGGCTGCGACCGCAAACAACCTGAACTGCGTCTTCCAGTTCAAGTACTCCGGCCACATGGGCGGCGGCAACTTCACCCATACTATGTCCCGCAACGGCTTCAGGTTTGATGCCCCACGATTCAAACAATTTTACCAGTGCCACCTGAATCGCAAACAAAACCGGTTGAACGATGTCGATTTCTTTGAGTCGTGATGATGTTTCTTCTGCTGAAAGTTCGTCCATCAATGACCATCCGAGCTTACCCTGTATGATCAAATCGATCTGTTCAATTTCCTTATAAAAAACAGCTTCCTGTTTTAAAAGGTCACGACCCATGCCAAACCATTGCCCACCCTGACCCGAAAAAACAAAAACAAGCTTCGGGTGCCTCTGTTGAAAGCTGTTTCCGGAAAAAAGATTTGCATCCTGTTCTCCCTGTATAAATGACTGAAGCGAAAAAAACAACTCATCGCGCGAATTGCCGGTTACAGCCAACCTGTAGTTAAATTGAGAACGCCTTAAACCTGCCGCATGGCATATATCGATTGCAGCAATTTCAGACTCCGGAGCTAGCAGTTTCAGGAATGAGTGAGCAACCGATCGGAGTGCTTCGGGGCTGCCGGCCGAAAGCGGAAGAAGGTTGCAACCTATATCTTCAGCATCCTGGTTGTGAATATCACCTTTAGCATTTCGCGCTTCACTTACTATCAGGTGAACATTAGTTCCACCAAAACCAAAAGAGCTAACACCAGCAATGGCTGCTTCAGCGCCAGAAGTCCATTCGCTCAATCCGCTATTAACTTTAAGGTTTAATTCCTGAAATGGAATATGTGGATTTGGCGACAAATAGTGAAGGCTTTTCGGAATTGTTTTGTGTTTAATGCTAAGGATCACTTTGATCAATCCAGCGATTCCCGCGGCGGCTTCAAGATGACCGATATTTGTTTTCACCGAGCCAACTAAACAGGGACCATTTATACGATCCGCACCTAACACAACACCCAGCGCTTTCGCTTCCATTGAGTCACCTAACAACGTTCCTGTGCCATGTGTTTCTATATATTGAATGCTGTTAGGTGAAATTCCTGCCGATTTATAAGCTTCCCGCAACAGCGCTTCCTGCGATTCAGCGCTGGGAGCCATCAACCCATTTGTACGACCATCCTGCCCGATGGCACTCCCAAGAAGCAAAGCATGCACCGGATCTCCATCAGCCAATGCAGCTGAAAGTTTTTTAAGCACAACAACACCACCTCCTTCGCCACGCACATAACCATTCGCACGCGAGTCGAATGTTTTACATCTTCCATCCGGCGCCAGCACTCCCGCCTTTGTAAAAGCGATGGAGTTTGCAGGTGATAGAATAATATTCACTCCCCCCGCGAGCGCCATACTGCACTCACCGTTTCGGATACTTTGGCAAGCCAGGTGAACCGCGGTCAATGATGAAGAACAGGCTGTATCAACAGCCAGGCTTGGTCCCAGTAAATTGAAAAAATATGAAATACGGTTTGCAGCAATGGATAAAGCGCTGCCCGTACCAGAATGACTGGTGATGACAGTTGTATCATCAAATTGAAGCTGGCTGTATTCATTCGACGATATGCCGATGAACACACCGGTTCTTGTACCGCTGATGTTTTCTTTGATCTGACCCGCGTCATCAAGCGCTTCATACGACAGTTCCATCAGCAATCGCTGCTGCGGGTCCA
>DASWTK010000232.1:0-46124 GCA_036402175.1 Chitinophagaceae bacterium
TGTTTTACTTCTATTGCTCTTCCGAAGAAGAAACTACACCCTAAACATTGTAAGCCTTTCGAATAAGGGTTATCCAATTTCAAATTTCAGATTTCAAATTTCAGGTCATCTTCTAACCTGATTCTTCAATTTTCAGAAAGACGCTACCCAATCTGAAAGTTGAAATTTGCAATCCGAAATTTCTTGAGCTGTTGATGAGGATTGAACTCACGACCTCTTCCTTACCAAGGAAGTGCTCTACCACTGAGCTACAACGGCGTAGTTCAGTTGGCAGATCCCAGTTGGCAGGCAGCTTTTAAACTGCCAGCTGATCCAAAAGAGTCCTGCGAACTCTCTGTTCCAAAGGAGTCCTCCGGACAGACTGCCGACTGAAAATGAGCGGAAGACGAGGTTCGAACCCGCGACCTACAGCTTGGAAGGCTGTCGCTCTACCAACTGAGCTACTTCCGCATTTATCCTGCCTTTGTCAAAGTTTCGGAAAATAATCCCTGCTTCAACTTTAAGGCGATCAAATATATTAAGAACTTGGTTGCGCTTCTGCTATTTCACCGGTCCTGATCGCTCACGCTTCGCTTAAATGACCATGAACCGTCGTTATTTCTTGCGTTATGATCACTTAGCTGTGCTATTGTGATCGTAGTGGGCAGGAGAGGATTCGAACCTCTGAAGTCGAAAGACAGCGGATTTACAGTCCGCCCCATTTGGCCACTCTGGAACCTGCCCGGAATTCTGAAATTCCCAGAGCCACTTGCCGGAATCGAACCAGCGACCTACTGATTACAAATCAGTTGCTCTACCAGCTGAGCTAAAGTGGCAATCGCATTTTAACCCTGCTCTAAACCAGTCTCTTGCACGCTGAGATGCACTATCAGAGGGACTGAACTAAAGTGGTTAGTAAAATAAATAATGAACTACCCCCAAATTTTGGGAAGGCAAAGGTAAAGGAAATTGTGAAATACAAAAATCCGAATTCTATTTTTTTAAATGGAAATCACTGAATTGGAGGGGGAATAAAAAAAGACCTTCCGGAGAAGGTCTTTAAAATCATTAAGCGTATAGCTTGTCTTTTTTTCTTTTAATCTGAACAACCAGGGATTCAAGGGCAGAATCAAAAGATTCCTCGAACGATTTGGAAGAAGCTTTTACAAAAAGTCGTTGCCTGGGCACATGAACCTTGATCTCAGCAATTTTGTCTTTAATGTTGTGAACTACATTGTCAAGCTTCAAAAAAACATCCACTTTGATGATCTTGTCGTGATAGGTGTTAAGTTTCTTCAATTTCGTGGAAACATACTCCATTAATTTGCCATCAGCATCAAAGTGCACAGTCTGAATGTTAACGTTCATAGCAATGCCAATTTAAACAGTGAACAATAAGAATAAGAACTTAAAGTGTAGATAGCTGCATAGGCATATGATTGATGAGTATGAAGTTACTCCAGAAAGGTCCTTTTTCCAAATAAACAGTCCTAAAAATTCTATGCTTTTGGATGCGATTTTTTATGCACATCTTTTAGCTTTTCGATGGTGTGATGTGTATAAATCTGGGTAGCGGCAAGACTTGAATGCCCAAGCAATTCCTTAACAGAATTAAGATCAGCCCCATTGCTTAATAAATGCGTTGCAAACGTATGCCTCATCACGTGCGGGCTTTTTTTCCGGATAGTTGTCACCATTTCAAGGTAATGCTTCACTTTCCTGTAAACATAACCGGCATAAAGCTGACGGCCGGCGCCCGTTATAAGTAAATGGTTGCCGTTTTGTTTAATATCAAGCTGCTGTTTCCCATTTATGTATTCACGGATCGCCGATACAAGCAAAGGACTTACGGGGATGATCCTTTCCTTATTTCCCTTTCCCAGCACCTTTATTACATTCTTTGAGGTATCTACCTGGCTTTCCCTCAATGAGACCAGCTCGGCAGACCGGAGCCCCGTATTGTACAGTAATTCCAACAGCAGCCTGTCGGTCCTGCCTTCCCAACTATCAGGAAACTCCACATACTGAAAAAGTCCGGCCGTTTCTTCCTGCTTTACAAATACCGGCGACCTTTTAGACACTTTGGGCGATGTAACCTGCGTCATAGGAGTGTTTGTAAGCGAACCGGTGCGGAGATGATATTTGAAAAAAGACTTGAGTGAAGAAATCTTGCGGTTGATGGACCGGGACGACAATTCATTTTCTTTCAGCGAAGCAAGCCAACTGCGTATGAGGGGTGACGTTAGTTCGTTCAAAGCCGTTTCTCCAAAACTTTTCTCCAGGTAGTCGTTGAACTGAAGAAGATCATCCGAATAAGAGCGAAGGGTATGAACAGAATACCTTTTCTGATATTTCAGGTAATCGGTAAAATTCCGGATCGCTTCAGTCATTTGCATACGATATCAAATGTATCAAAAAATACAACGATCCGGCAGTTGAACAAATTGTTGCTGAAACAGCGTGTTGAATACCGAACGAAAGAGGTTTACATTGCTCATGCTGTCGTAGAACAACCTGTAGTCCTTTCCCGGCAGGTAAACCGACAGGAAGTTGTTGTTTACACTGCTGCAGGTTTGCTTTCCCGGCTTTTCACGATAACCATGATCGCTCATCAGGATAATCGCTGCTTCTCCCCTGCTTTGACCGATAATGCTATCGGCCAGGTTTATCATTACCTTATTTGTGTACGCCAGATATTGGATATACGCGTTCTCTTTTTGCGCGCGTGGCAAACCCTTGTCGTAAAAATTGATCCCCGTTTCGCGACCGGTGCTGTCGAACAGGTAAGGCCAGTGTGGCATGAGTAAATGAGTATAGATAAACCTGGGCCTGGCCTCCCTGTTTGTTACTGCTTTGAAGGTCATATCCAGCAACCGCTGATTGCCATCCTTGTAATCATCCTGCAGCACCTTCGCCAGCAATGGAAAACCGGGAGCGATCCGCGCGTGAATGTTCCAGCCAAGATCCTTATAAACAGTATTCCAAAGCGTCTTGGAAGTGATCAGCTTTAATCGCATTGGTAGCAGGTCGGTCTTGAACTGACCTGGCTGCCCTGCCAGATTGAATATCGAATGGTTCCTGAAATTGTACCCATGACCGGTCACGAATTGCATGACGGGTCCTGATTCAACGATCTTTTCTGAGCGGGTATAATCCTCTGCGGTTATCTTTCGATGAAAAGCGGGCAAGTAATCCATGCTGAAAATGGAAGCGATGGAAACAGGTGTGGCCGAATAATTACTGGATGGCGCGGAAGCAACGAAAAATCCGCGTCGCCGCAATGCATCTTCAAATGAAGAATTGTCGTACCGGAAATAATCACGCAGCACATGGCTACCGGAATATTCATCCAGGATAATGAAATAAATATCGGGCTTGGGACAGGTATCACACTTCTTGAAATTTGATTGTATTGCCGCAGGCTGTTTTGCAGGCTGACCAGACCTTATCAAAATTGTAGCCGTGTCAATTACCAGATAAACCAGTAAAAGGCTATTGATAAACATCGTAAGCCTGGGGAATTCCTTTCTGCCCTTCCTGAAAAAAAACACCAGCGCTGCCAGGATCAGCAACATGGAAGGAATAAGAATTGTGTAGCGTGAAAATGGATACAATATTCCAGGCTTCAGTGCATCTTTTATTGAGCCGAAAAACAAATAGAAAAGAAAAAGCACTGAGGTGGTAATACCTGCATTCCCGGATAATCTTACCAGCTTCTTGAAAATAAAATACAGCACGAAACCTGCTGCAATTGCTACTATAAAAAAAATAAGGAGGTCAATGAACGGGATCAGTCCCACATTCTCGCTATAGCCGTGCAGTAAAAAGAACAGCACAACAAGAATGAAGTGAAACGGAAATTTTTTCAGGAAGACAGGGAATGACATATTGGAATTGCAATTTCCATATTGTGTTTCAAATTACCGGCATTAAATGCAAAAAGGCCGCAAAAGCGACCTTTTCAATTATGTGCATGCAATCATTAACGTTCAAACTTGCCGCTGGCAAGCTGCTGACGATAGACTGCTTTCAACACCTGGCCACGACGCCTTACGGATGGCTTGGTGTAAGACTGGCGCTCTCTCAGTTGAAGCAGAATCTTGGCTTTCTCGAATTTCTTTTTGTACTTCTTGAGGGCCTTGTCTATGTTTTCGCAATCTTTTGAATCGATGATCAGCATTTTATATACCTCCTTAGGTAATTTTTTTTCGGATTTTTAATAGGGCAGCAAAGATAGAGAACTTTATGAAATTATCAAATCGAAAGCTAATTTGCATTCATGTTTACAGGCATCATAGAAACTACGGGTAAAATTGTGGCCGTCAGCCAGAAAGGCGAAAACAGAACATTTACAATCGAATCCTCCATTTCAGACCAACTGAAAACCGATCAGAGTGTAAGTCATAACGGTGTGTGCCTTACAGTTGAGAAAGTATCTGATAATCAACACACTGTGACGGCGGTTGCCGAAACACTTCAAAAAAGCGATATGAATTCCTGGGCCGAAGGTGACGTTATTAACCTCGAAAGGTGCCTTGAGTTCAATGGCCGGCTCGACGGACACCTGGTACAGGGTCATGTGGATGCTACTGCCATTTGCACCAGCAGAAAAGACATGAAAGGAAGCTGGCAATTCAGTTTTTCATTTCCTTCGGAGTTTGCACAGTTTATTATTGAAAAAGGTTCCATTGCGCTTAACGGGATCAGCCTGACTGTTTTTAATGTTACCGGCAATCAGTTTGAAGTTGCCATCATTCCTTACACATATGAACATACCAGCATTCAGTATGTGGTGCCCGGCAAAACAGTGAATATTGAGTTCGATGTAATAGGTAAATACGTTGCGCGTTTCATGAGTCAACGGACAGTTTCAGGGTAATATTTTTAACTCCTGCCTGAAATAATTATTCAATACAACCCTGAAAGTGTTTACTGATAGAAATGTATCGGTTAACTGCCTGTAGTTGCTGTCAGGAAAATAAACCGCATTCAATATGCCAAGCCTGGCCATTGGATCGATCTGTTTGCCATATTCCCTGAAACCATGATCCCCCTGAAAAATAATGACCTTGTTACTGTATGTCTTGAGCAGATCCTTAGTTATTGTGCTGATCAGCTGATTAGAGTATAAAACCTGGTCAATATAGTTGAGTGAATCGGATGCGTTATTTACCACTTCATTTGGCGGAAGCAATGTTCCTGAGCTGTCGTATATGTAAGGAGCATGCGGTATAAAAAAATGCGCGAACACAAATCGCGGTGCATTTCCCTTTTTATCTTCAGCAATTTCCTCCAGCGCCTGCGTGTTGTATCGGTCAAGGTTCAGGATAGCCTGCGAAACTGAGGCCGGAACGAGTTCATCTTTCCGAAAAACATTTTTGAACTTATTCAACAGCCATGGATTCAGCCAGACACGCTCCACGGTCTGCCTCCTTAACCAATGCAGGGGTTCGTCGGGTGTAAAAGGGTAAAAGCGGTTGAGGTTAATACTATCAGACAATACAGAATAACTGCGTATATCATAACCATAACTGTTTAAAGCCGAGAATAAATTATTCTCTGAAAATCTGCGGCGCATCCTGTTAAAGTTCCTGAAATCGGGTTTGAGTTCCGTTGCCGACAGCTTCAAATAATCCATTTGAAAAGTAGAATACACAGAGAGCGGTGTAAAGTCGTACACGCTCCTTGCATTTCCGCTGACGTAAAACCCGCTCTTTCTTAGGTAATCTGCGAGTGACGCGTTATTTAATCTCCAATACTTTTTGAGGCATGAGTCGCTGGTATAAGCATCGAAGATGATGTAATAAATATCGGGTAGCGAATCCTTTTGAGAGGGTGACTGAGGAATTGCATACGCGGGCTTTTTATTACCTACAGTTTCCCGATCAGGCGATTGGGCGAAAATGTAATTCAGTACCTCAAAAACATTTACAGTCACCAGCAGTATCAGCAGAAAGTTAAGGATTCTATCGCCGGTATTTTTTCGCGACCTGCCCAACCTCAGGTAAAGTATGAGTGCAGTAATAAAAAGGGGAAGCAGAACCCAGGTCGCGTATGCATACCTGAAAGGGATTGTTTCCTGGATAAAATCCTGTATATCGCCAAAAGTTAACAGGAAGATCCCGTTCATGGTTGTTGCGATCACTGCTTTGACCCTGTCTTTCGAAATTCTGAATACCAGGTAATAAAGCAATGACAAAACGGAAATCCATACAGCTATGTAAAGAATAATGTTCAGGCCGAACAGGTAAAGACCGTAATTAAACGCCTTATGCAATACAAGAAAACAGACAAGCAAAATTATTATCGCTATTTGTTTCATTACAGATATTGATCTTTACCTTTCCTGTAATTCTATTTTGGTCATCAGAACAGGCAAGATGAAGTTAGCATCAATAAAACTATTTCAATCACAGCATAGACATTTAATATTCTTCTCTGTTTTGTTCCTGATAGTTCAGGGCGGCCTGCTGATCCATTATGGTATTTATGAAAAAGAGGAAGCTCTTAAATATATATATGAAGCAGGCTACTTCATGGAGCATCATTCCTTCAGTCAACCCAAATATATATTTTACAGCGGTTATATTTTCCTGCACGTACTGGCGAAGCTGACCGCTACTGGTCTTGCCGGCGTATATTTTGTACAGTTGGTTTTAAATGCATTTTCTACCTATTGCTTTTACAAGCTAACCCTTGTTATATCGGGAAGGAGAACGGCCGCCTTCATCGCGACAACTTTATTGCTTTTATGCATTCCATTTCAGAAATGGACAGTTTATCTTTTTACCGAGTCGGTTTTTTTCAGCCTGGTGATCATTTATGCCTATGTGCTTTTCACCAGTTTCGAAAACAGGTATACAAAGCTCATTTTTATTGGCGTTTTGCTTTGCATTCTTGTTTTATTACGGCCCACAGGCATGCTGCTTATTCCCGCAAGCATGGTATTAGGCTCGTGGTATTTATTTGTAACCGGCCGAAAGTTTTGGGGAGTGGCTATCTGGCTTCCAGGTCTTGCGGCGCTTGTTGTTTTACTTGATACAGCCATCAGGGGGAAAGGTGAATTTGATTTCATCAAACCTTATATCGAACAGCACATCATCTGCGGCCTGCCGCAGGGGCCTCTGATGCCGGGAAAAGCCGCATATGAAAATACCTTGCAGGGGTTGATCAGCTACATTGCAGATAACCCGGGTCAGTTTGTTGAACTTGGCTTCAAACGGCTGATCGCTTTTTTTGGATTGATCCGGTCATATTATTCAGACATTCATAATATGCTGCTGATCGCGGGACTTTATCCAGTTTACATCTTCGCAAGCTTCAGCATACGCCACCTTTACATGCGCGCAAGGCGCTTTTTCATATTCACGCTTGCGCTGACCGCCACCTTTGCGCTGAGTGTGATAATTACCTGCGACGACTGGCACAATCGGTTCATCATGCCAGTTATGCCGCTGATATTCATTTTTGCAGGTGTTGGGCTTACAAATCTGTATACTGCCCTGTTCAAAAGGGCTAACGCGATCAACACAGAAAATTCCAGCCCTGGTTAAGGTTGAATGATCTTCTTTAATTCAGCAGCAATTTTTTCGTGCCCTGCCGCATTGTAATGATCGTCAAGCACAAAATTGTGCTTTTCCTTTTCAAGTATGGAAGAGGTATTGAGTATGTAAACAGGATTTACCAGGGTTTCTTTATATGCAGGCGTTGCAAGAATATTCTGAAGGCTGGTAACAAAGGCCGTATCCTTTCGTCCTCCTTCATATGCATACAATACAATAAGCGATCTGTTTCGAAACATGGAGGCTGAATGTCTGAGTGATTCAGCAAATAGTTTCGCGCTTTCATTCATTGTTATCTGGGCATTCCCTACAGGCACTGTGTACTCGCCCTGGTTCTTCCGTATCATTTTCTTTATAGAACCTTTCAGCCAGTACATGGTCACAGAAAAGAATGTTTTCCCGGGGAAATAGGTATTGTTCCACTTTGATTTACGCACAAGCGTATCATACGAAGCTGCTCCGGACGTCTGCAATCTGTAATTGCTGTCGATGTATGGCTTGATCTCGGCAACATCGTTGTCGCAGTATTGTAACACCACCCATTTGCAGTTGGAAGTATCCAACCGTGAAAGCATGCGGAGTTCGCGCACGGTACCAAAAGATGACATTCCTGCATTCAGGACCTTCAATCCGGTAGCGGTTTCAAGCCTCGATGCAAAAGTTTCGTCCTGCTCTACTCCCCACCCCATTGTATAGGAATCTCCAATACAAATCACATCAGGGCCCACCAGCGAACCATCATCATCACGAAGTCCGAGTTTATTTGTTTTTATAGTATTTGAAAATTCAATGTTTGAAAACGTGCATTGATTATTGTTACGAAGCCGGTAAAAGAAAACGCTGTCGTATTCGCTGCAGCTTTCCTCTACCTGAACAATACGGCGATGGTTGTGAATGTAATACTGCTTGTATCCTTCGAACATGGCATTGGGTATCTGGCGCGGGTTCTTCAGCCAGTAAAAGAACAGCAGTTCAAGTCCGGCTACAAGCAACAATAGCAATACCAGGGTGAACCTGGCGCCACGCCCTGGATTCCTGCGAAAAAACAATCCAACAATAACGCTGATAATCAGCCAAAGAAAGGTCAGGAGCTGCAAAGCAGTTATAAGGCTGCCATGGAACAGGATGGTATCGGGTGAATATTTGTCGAGAAGCATTAGTATTACTTTCAGTAATACGAGTATGCCCACAAATACCAGTGTTTTCTTTAAAAGTCCCATGTACTTGCAATATTTAAAATACAAAGGTTGAAATGCGAGTTTCATTTTCCTCCATTCCAACCCTTAAATAAAATAATGATATCGTCTTTACCAGACGTTCTCCAGGTCTTCCTTCGTATAAGTGTAATTTCTATCCCTGAAATAGCTTGTAGTTCCCTGCTTCAGCCGCATGGTGATCTTTTTCCGGGAGAAGATACCCATTGGAATTACGATGATCACATATACCAGCGTAAGCATTACTTTGCTCATCACATAGCCGAGAACGTGTGCAAGCTTCATCCATGCCCAGTGGATCTTTCCTGCCAGGTAAGGTATGAAAACGCCGATTGCTCCAAGGCCAAACGCAGCCCACAAAAGGTAACGGCTGTCTACGAACCAGTAAATAACTATCAGTGCCAGGACAAGTACAATGATTGTCTCCAGGTGTTTTGTTCTTTCCATCAGAGGGGATTAAAACAGGGTATAAATAAATGGAGCTATAGCCGAACTTCCGCCAAGTACAATGAGTACCCCGATCAGCAAAAGCACGATGATCAGTGGTGCAAGCCACCACTTTTTTCTAGCTCTCATAAAATTCCAGAGGTCTTTTAAAAATTCCATTATGTATGGTTTTTAGTGATACAGAGTACCAGATTACAATAGATCAAAATTATACAAAACAGTTGAAACCCACCATGGGCTTGTTTAATCAAGCGTGAACTCCTTCCGCCAGTCGTCTTTTTCATGCCATTCGGGCTGCAATTTTTTATCGAACAGTATATTTCCAACCACCAGGTAATCCATATCGGTACGCATGAAGCAACGGTAAGAATCTTCCGCTGTATTCACGATCGGTTCGCCACGCACGTTGAAACTTGTATTTACAAGCACCGAATAACCCGTGAGTCGTTTGAAAGCCTGCAATAACTTCCAGAACCTTGGATTGGTTTCCTTATGCACAGTCTGCAACCGGGCAGAATAGTCGATGTGTGTGATCGCAGGCATGTCGCTCCTCAGGAAATACAACTTGTCGAGCAGTTCCTTATTCTTATAGTCGGTTGGATAAGCTATCTGCCTGTTCTTTTTTACCGGCTTAACCAGTAGCATGTAAGGTGATATTCCGGAATGCTCAAAATATTCAGACACATCTTCAGATGCTACAACAGGGGCAAATGGCCTGAAGCCTTCCCTGTATTTGATCTTAAGGTTAAGTTTCTTCTGCATTTCAGGATTGCGCGCATCGGCAATGATGCTTCTTGCGCCCAGGGCACGCGGACCGAATTCCATTCTTCCCTGATGCCATCCTATCACGTTTCCGTCGGCAATCAATTTGGCAAGCGTTTCCAGCAGTCTGTCCTCGTCATCAAACCTGGTATAAACCGCTTTGTACCTGTTAGCTGTTTTTACAGTCTCAACATCAGAGGTCTCAGTACCCAGGTAAGAACCTTTAAGGGCATCGAGTTTTGTTGGGTCGGGTTTCCTTCCCTGATTAAAATAAATATAATGGGCTGCATAAGCTGCACCGAGCGCTCCGCCCGCGTCGCCGGCAGCCGGTTGAACGAATACTTCTTTGAATATACGCGCATCATCCAGTTTTCCATTTGCCACGCAGTTCAGGGCAACGCCACCTGCCATACACAGGTAATCGGCTCCCGATAATCTTTTTGCCTCTTTTGCAAGCAGCAGAACCGCTTCTTCAGTCACTTCCTGGATGGCGAGCGCCAGATCGCAATGGATCTGCTCTAACCTGGATTCAGATTCGCGTTTGGGGAAACCAAAAAGCTCTTTCCATTTATCATCATGGGTCATCCGAAGGCCAGTAGCATAATTAAAATATTCCTGTTTCAGGAAAACCGAGCCATCGGGATGCAGGTTGATAAGGTTAGTTTTGATGATATCTACAAACTTCGCAACCTGCGGTGAACCGTGATTGCCATAAGGCGCGAGACCCATCAGCTTGTATTCGCCGGAATTCACTTTGAATCCGCAGTAATAAGTAAAGGCTGAATACAACAATCCCAAAGAATGCGGGAAATCCAGCTCTTTCAGAATGGTGATCTTGTTTCCTTCTCCAAGACAGATGGAAGCTGTTGCCCATTCGCCCACGCCGTCAATTGTTAGAATTGCAGCGCGTTCATAAGGTGAAGGATAAAATGCACTCGCGGCATGTGAAAGGTGGTGTTCGGGAAAAAGGAGCTTCACCTTCTTCTTATCCACTTTTTCTATTGTATCCAACGCATCATAGATCAGCTTCTTAAGAAACAATTTTTCCTTGATCCAAACGGGCATCGACATCATAAACGATGACAAACCTTTTGGAACATATGCGTAATAGGTTTCCAGTAGTCTTTCGAACTTGAGGAGCGGCTTATCGTAGAACACGATAGCGTCCAGGTCATTCACTGAAACGCCAAGATATTCGAGGCAAAACCGGGTGGCGTTGACCGGGAATGAAGGGTCATGTTTCTTTCGGGTGAATCTCTCTTCCTGTGCTGCGGCTACTACTTCTCCGTTTTCAAGGATGGCGGCGGCGGAATCATGATAAAAAGCAGAAATGCCTAAAATTCTCATTGATACTTATTTGTTGGTTCAGGGGTAAAGCCACAAAACTTCCATAAAACGGAATTCTTTACCACCTATTGTTTACTGGTGACCCAATATCCAAAGGCGGGCTAAATTATATCTTTTTTCCCTTCATTGCAATGCTGATAGCGGTATCCATGATCCGTTCAGCATAAGGGCGGCTTATTTCATTGAGGTTTTCTATCCGGGTTTGAATGAGGTCCTTGTCATTTCCCTCCAGAACCGCAACAAGCTCATCCATGGCTGTTCTGGTAGCCCTGATCTCGCCGGGTTCGAGGTATTCCTGGTTCTTTCTGATGAAGTTCTCAGTTGTTTCAATCAATTGCCTGGCCTCTTCCCTCGCTTCAACCAATGCCCGGATGGAAATATCTTCCTTTGCGTGCATAATAGAGTCGAGCAGCATTTTTTCCACTTCCTCGTCTGTCAGCCCGTATTGAGGCCGAACTTCAATATGCTGTTCCACCCCGCTTCGCAGTTCTTTTGCCTTCACTACCAGTATCCCATCAGCATTTATGAGAAATCCAACCTCCACTTTAGGCAGACCGGCGGGCATGGCCGGAATACCCGTCAGCGTAAACTCTGAAAGTTTCCGGTTGTCCTTCACAAGGTCGCGCTCGCCCTGGTAAACCGATATGCGAATGCCGCTCTGTCCGTCCTTTTGAGTGGTATATTGACGCGCTGCAGAGGTAGGTATCTTAGAATTCCTGGGAATCAGTACATCCATCAACCCTCCCATGGTTTCGATCCCAAGCGAAAGCGGTGTGATATCGAGTAATAAAAAATCACGGTTATTGCCTGCAAGGATATCAGCCTGAACCGCTGCGCCGAGCGCCACCACTTCATCGGGATTCAGTTCATCATGAACAGGGCGCTCAAAAAAAGTGCTGACCGATTGCTTCACCAGCGGTACCCTGGTTGAACCTCCAACCATTACTACTTCATTAATATCTGAAGTTTTAAGCCCCGCATCTTCAAGCGCCATTTTACAACAATTAATAGTCCGTTCAACCAGCGGCTGTATGATCTCTTCAAACTGGAGCCTGCTAAGGCTTAGTTCCATATCTGCTATCTTATCATTAAACACTTCAGAACTGCTCAATTGTTTTTTGGCCTCTTCCGCCTTCAGCCTGAATTCCTGCGATAGATTTTTATTTGATTCCAGTTCGGTTCGGGTGAGCCCCGTTTGCTGCATCCAGTATTTTACAATCGCCTGGTCAAAGTCGTCGCCCCCAAGGTAAGTATCACCGTTCGTTGACAACACTTCAAATATTCCATTTGTAATGCGAAGTATGGATACATCGAAGGTTCCGCCTCCCAGGTCGTAAACAGCAATGGTCTTTGCACCATCTTCCTGTTTCAATCCAAGTCCGTAAGCCAAACTTGCAGCAGTAGGTTCGTTCATAATGCGCAACACATCCAGTCCTGCCATTTTTCCGGCGTCCCTGGTCGCCTGCCGCTGCGCATCGTTGAAATAAGCAGGAACTGTTATCACCGCTTTGGTCACCGGCGTTTTCAGAATGTGTTCGGCCCTGTGTTTTAATTCCTTCAAAATAAAGGATGAGAGTTCAATGGGTGAATAGAATTTATCTTCTACCTGAACCTTTACCAGCCGTTCAGTATTATCATCAATCACTTTATATGTGAAGAAGGAAGCATTCTGGCGGATGTCGTTATATGATTTCCCCATTAACCGCTTTACAGAGAAGATGGTGCGGTGGGGCTCTGTAATCAGGTATTGTTTGGCCTGGTCACCTACTGAAACCACATTGCCTTCACCAAAATGTATAATTGAGGGTACGAGTGAACTGCTGTCAAATTCTTTCAGCACCACAGGCTGTCTTGTGTCGGGATGAATAACAGCTACCAGGCTGTTTGTTGTACCAAGATCAATTCCAACAATCATTTCCGGCTGTTGCAGGCTCCCCGTTGCGATATTGATTGCAATTTTTGCCATAGGGCGCAAAGGTACGGGTTTCGGGTTTTGGGTTTTGGGTTTCGGGTTTCGGGTTTCGGGTTTTGGGTTTTGGGTTTTGGGTTGGGGTTGTTGAGGATGGTTAATTTTTGAGTAAGTTGAAAGGGTTTTATAAAAAAACGCTGATCGGGTGATCAGCGTTGGTATTATTTTTTAAATATTTTATTAGATATTTTCGGGTTATCGCATCAGGTACATTTTGCCGTAACCGCGGGTGAAGAATTTATCTGTGTTGTCACCTTCAGCGGTGTATTTATCCATCCGCTTACCGTTGAGTGTGGTTACCACGCGGTACAAGTAAACTCCATTTGCCAGGCGTTGACCGTACTGGTCGGTTCCATCCCATTTATATTCCGTGATATTCCTTCCGATTCGTAACGGACCAAGTTCATCCTTCGTGATCTCGCGCACGATCTTACCGGTAACAGTCAGAATCTGGATCTTGATATTCTGAGGGATCTCACTTCCTGTAATGGTGAATACAAATGCCGTTGATGTTGTGAACGGATTCGGGTAATTCAGCAGGTTAGATATCATCGGTTTATTGATGACCCTGAACGTTACCCTGTATTCAAGACTTCCTGCCTTGTTGCCACTTCTGTCTTTTCCTTTCACGATCAGTTCGTATTCATCTTCGTCATTGAACTGCTGCGTGAAATCAGGGAAGAAGTCAAGCGTCGCCGTATTATCATCACCGGTAGCCGCAGGCGTGAACCTGAGCGTGTCGGTATTGAACTTATAAGTCCTGAGTGTATTACTTGCATCGGGGTAACGAACCTGGACCGATGTAAGAGCCGTATCATTCAACAAAAGGAATTTCGCTTCATCTTTCAGCTTGATCTGGATATGTGGTTTGGGAGAAACGATATCACGATTAAGGATATGCGCTCCATCAAAAGTCACATCCAGTAACGGGTTCTTCCTGTCGGGCCGCACATAAAAATTCCTGAACATGAAGTTATTGAAGTGATGCTGTTCCGGTTGATCGTTCTCGGGATTGACATCCACGAACAACGTATTCATCTCCGGATACAGTTCGGTATCGATCACATAGATCAGTTTTACAGTATCACCACTTACCAATGGTTTGGTTCGCGGCAGGTCAAGATAATGTGGCACATTATTCCGATCGAGAATATAAGTTTTCACCCTTAGGCTGTCGAACGAAGGAAGGCTTATATTCTTGAACGCGATACCAAAAGTGAGCTTCTCTCCTATTTCCAGTGTGTCTTTCACCGAAAGGAAAAGGTTCGGAGCAAGTGCGCCTTCAGGTACAGGTTCATAGATCAGCTTCCAATACTTCAGCTGGTAAGGAGTAAGGTTGATGGTATCCATTGTCGTCATCCTTAATTGGAGGTATGGATACTGACCCGCGTCAACACCACTGAGATCATAAACTGTAGTGTTCTGATCCAGGTTGAATAGTTTAGTCTCGTTCCTGTTATTATCAATACCGATAACTTCCAGGTCTACGAAGTCGGTCGGAACCGCTTCCGTGCTTGAACCCTGCCAGCGCAATTCTTTCCAGAGTTTTGCCGGACCAAATTTGGCCGATGTTACATGACCAATGGTATCAGGCGTTGATGCATCGAACACCATTGTAATACGGTCACCCGTACCAACACTGAATGTCGACTTCGGCTGGAATTCAGTTTGCCTGTTCTTCTTATAAGCAAACAGAAACGCGCGTGGCGCATTGAATGAATCCACGTCAACGAATCCCTGACCCAGCAGACGATGGTACATTGAATTGCCGGAACCCAGGTATGAAGTATCACCTTTCCAGTCGGTAGCGTATGTATTAGAAGCTACAGACGTACCCGAAGTGTTGCGGACAACTACAAAATGACCGTCGGGTATCAGGTCCATGAACTCTACGATCTTCCTGCGTTTGTTGGTATCAAGCAGGTTGAACTGGAAGTTATACTTACGGTTCTCGCCGCAAATATTATCACTGCCATACTGTGGCGGATTGCCCGCATGAGCGTTCAGCCACGGACGCATGGTCACCGGATCGAACACATTGAAAATTATATTTGATACACCGCACACGTTGTACACGTCGGTGCTGCCATTAATAGAAACAGAGAAGTCGTACGCCTGGTTGGCCGCGGTCGGGAACACACCATTCCTCGCAAATACGTTATTGATCCTTCTTCCAAACATCCATACCTGGCTGGTTGAATCGATGGATACGCGGTCTGCAACTGATTTCAGGTGCTGGTAAAGGTGCGATTGATTGAATCCGATTTCAGGTCCTGCCTTATACTGGAAGGAAGACGTATGCCAGCGATAATCGCCACCTGCGGTTGGTACCAGCGATGTACGCCAGTAATAAACCGTGCTGTCGATATACGTAATGCCCGGATCAAATTCCAGCACGCCTCCGATAGAGGTGATCTGGCGCGTGACCTTTGCTGCCGAGTTGAACAATTCGGTTGTGTCTATCTCCATCACATACGTCTTCAGATTGCTGAACGGATTGGCCGTAGAAGCATAAAGTTTCTGTGAAGGATTGTTCATGATAGAAAAATCATAAGGATAAACCGGTCTCGCCTCGTCTTCATAAATGAACACATCCTTGGATGCAGTGTTGTTGGTTTCTACCTGCTCCGCTACATTATTATCAGTATCAATTGAGACGAATATCTTGTTCGCGCCTTTATCACGGGTTGCAACGATCGGCACATCTATATCAATCGAATCACTGTACCTGATTCCCTTGATCCTTTTACGTAAAATTGTTTCGGTACTGCCGTCAGGATATTGTCTTTTCACCTCTACCGTAATAGAATCCTGAACAGCCCTTCCGATATTGGTCAATTTGGCCTTTACATTGAAGCTTGCTTCGGCAATTGAAATAAATGCAGGTGAAACCCTGATCTGCGGTTCTTCGATCACATAATCAGGAACCATCGGGAAATTCATTTTCAACGCTGGGTCGCCATGAATTGTGATCTCTTCAGCATGCAGACGCGCATAATAATCATCGGTCCCGGTGAGCGAAAGCATCTTTACCAATGCTTCCCTGTTGATGATCCCGAGCGATTTGCCATAATTATCCTGCCCGATACTGCGATAAAGACTGTTGATATAAATATTCAGATAGTTCACAATCCCAAAGTGGGTACTGGCAACGAATGCGATACCCCCCTTTTGTTTGGCAAGCGTGAATTTTTCAGAAAGGGTCTCATTATAGGTGAACCGGAGCGCATCGAAAATAAAGAAGTTACCCGCGTTACATCCGTTCACGAAGAATACAGGATACTTTCCTGTGTTGTTATAGTTCTGCGGATTATCGATGTTGAATTCGAGTGTTGTGGATGACGAGTGACCGAAATAACTTACGATGCTTAGTCCTTCTTCGAACAATTGCGAAATACGGTCGTTCGAAAGCTGTTCAACCGGATTTGCTGAAGTTTTACAGAACGTGATCACTTTTGCACCCGCAAGCGTGTCTTCAAGGAGCGACTTGTATGAATTCATGTAATTGCAAAGGACCGTACCCAGGTAAGGGTCGCTGGCGCCTGTAACGTGCATTACGTTCTTCATCCAGTCGCGCCCCGCAATGGTATACGGCGCTGTTCTTTGCACCGTTTCATATTCCATCATCTTCTCCAGGTAGTCTTCGATCTCTTTAGGAGAAACAACCGACAAACGCCCGATTGGTGTTACAGCTATCCCGGGCATAGCGTTATCGGCGCTGAGGTTATTATCTGATGCAGGGCTTCCGAATGTTGGGATCAGGTTCAGCCTGTCGGCATTCGGATCGCTTTCAAACCGGCGGTATTCAATATAGGTCATACCTCTTCCGATAAGGAATACGTACTCAGGAAGAACCGAAAAGGTATTCCTTGCGTAACGGATAAAGTTCTTAACGGAAAGCGGGTGCTTTTTGATGCCGAACGCGAACTGGTCAACCAGTTCGTTGATGTCGTATATCTTAGAATTGAAACCACCACCATTTGCACTTGAGCGGTAGTTGGCATATGCCTGAACGGGATTACCATTGGCCCCGTTGTACAAAAGCGGATTGCTTATGATAAGATAGGTGCCCTGGTTGGCGGTATTCGCGAAATTGGTAAAAGTTTTTGACGTCAGCGTAGTAACTGTTTGCACATTCGATGCTTCTTCATTCACCAGTACCAACTTACGATCTGATGCAGTGCCGGGCAACGCAAAGCGCACAATACCCGGTGTAGATATATCGGCCTGAAATCTCTCAAGCGTTACAAGATCATATAGCACCGGAGCAGTTGATCCGTAGTTGAAATTTAAAATTTCAAGAAAGTGACCAGCGGCTTTTGCTCCTAATTCAAAATAAAAATTCTTTTGTCCGCCAAAATTAAACTGGCGTGGATACCTGATCTCATAAAAGGAGATCACCATCCTGTCGACCGAAGTACCCGAAGTATTCGTGAAAACCGTGCTTGCATTTCCTGTGCTGATCACAGAAAGCGGTAGTGTAGCAGTTGACTGCAACTCGCTGAAAAAATCCATTGCCGAATCGGAGATCTGCGTTCCATTTACGGTAATACGGACAGTGCGGTTGTACAGTGCATTACCAAACGCTCCGTATTTAAAACTCGCGTCTGGTCCGCCTGCAAAAACGTACATATTGGTCTTCGCATCGGTAAGTGGTGTGGACGGAGCAATATCGCGGCTTGAATAAAATTCACCTTTGTCGTAAGAAGATGAATAGACGTATTCACCAACTACCGCGGCAAAACCCGGATTGGATTTGGTACGGAAATAGGTTCCGCTTGTGTACATGAAATACTGTTCGGCAGGTAATGAATTTCCTGCAACATTGTTCACCACCTGCGTATAACGAAGTCCTCCCGCTGAATTAAATGTAAGGAAGTAAGCCGCAGTATCGGTCTCAAGACTCAATTTATCGGTGTGCTGATTGGCAGGATCAGCATACAGGTCTTTATCGGCTTTTCCGTCATTTGCTTCACCCCAGAATTCAATGTAATCCGATGCTCCAAGCGCACCGCTTGCGACAGAAGTAAAAACCGGAACCTGTTGTCCATTTCTCCACAACTGGAACTGCTCGGCCGGAGTGCTTCCGAGCCCTGCTCCGGAAAGCACTGATTGCGGAATGCGGTAAAGGCCAGAGGTACCTACCTTGAACTTATAATAGGTTTGATTAAAATTTATCCATTCATTATTGTATTGCTGGGCCAGGATGGCAACCGGCATACACAATAATAGCAATGTAAAAATTCTCTTCATAAAATTTTGTTTCCGGGTTATCATAGGTTACGGATCATTTGGACTGTTTCTTAACCAGGTCAACCTTCAATGAAAACACATGTGTATACAATGGATTTGATTGGTTGGCCAGATTCGTAAATGCGTAATCAATATAAACGTTCGATAATTTGAAACCTGCACCCGCACTCGGCTGGTAGATCCAGACCTTCTTAGTATTGGTGGTATCATTATCGTCATAAGCCTTCTGGAAATTGTTGATACCTGCCCTCACAAAAAATGCATTCTTCAATGAAAGCTCAAGACCAAGTTTTGGATCCAAACTTACAACGCTGCTTGAAAGTACTGTGTTCCGCCTGCCATCGAAAGTCAGATCGAGGTTGGTTTCTATCAGCAGGTTAAGTGATTTATTCAGCTTCCAGTCGTAAGCGCCACCGAGTATCAAACGAGGCGCAGTCAGCTCGGTTGATTTTACCGGTATCTCATTTTGAGTCATGTAAAAAACTTCACGGATCTTTTCATTAAGGCTGAACGACCAGGCATTGAAAGTTGTGGTAACATCTCTTGCAACAATTCCAAACCTCCACCTGTTGGCCTGTAACTGTACGGCGGCATCGAATCCGAATCCCCATGCGGTTGCGAAGTCACCTGCTTTGCGGTGAATGATCTTGGCATTGATACCGGCATTGAGGACTTTATTTTTAAAATTTACCTGCTGCGCAAGCGATACCAGGAATGCGTAATCCGCCGAGGAGAAGGCGGTAATATTATTGAAGTTGATTGTGCCGTCTGGCTCAACAAGGAAAATTGTATTAGGGATATCGTCAACCGCAAACCGAAGGAGTGATAAGCCCAGCGTACGCTTGTTATCCTTCAAAGGCAATGCGATGCTGGCATAGTCATATTTGCCGATACCGGCGAAATACTCAGCATGCATAAGGTTTACCTGAGGATTGTCTTTTACATTCACCAGTCCTGCCGGATTCCAGTAACCCGAGGTTCCATCCTTTACGGAAGCCACCTGCGCTCCGCCCATTGCGAGGCCACGCGCACCGGCACCGATATTCAAAAACTCATTGGAATATTTACGGAATTGCGCAAACGTCTGGCAACTCGCTACGGTGAGCAGGAAGAGTAAAGGGTAAATTTGTTTCATTGTGATTTCAGATGTTTTTCCAGTTCCGTAAATAGTTCCGGAAACACACAGGATATTTGGACAAAATTGAACACTCAATTTCTTATACGTCCTTTTCAGCCGCTCAGTTGGCTGGCTTATACCGGGCGTTTCGGTCAGGTGGCGCTGATTTTTAATTACTTCTGCCCACCTGTACTTAATTTTGGCTAACGAATATAAAATATAAATATTGCAAATTCCTTCCCTGGAAAGGGCAATAACCAATTATTAAAAGAGTAAACTTACTATGAACCTGATAGAAGAATTACGAAAGAGAGGAATGGTGCAGGATATCATGCCTGGAACCGAAGAACAATTGAACAGGGAAATGACCACAGGGTACATAGGATTTGACCCAACGGCCGACAGCCTTCACATCGGTAGCCTTGTCCCCATACTGCTGCTTGTGCATTTGCAACGCGCTGGCCACAGACCAGTTGCACTGGTTGGAGGCGCAACAGGCATGGTAGGCGATCCCAGTGGCAAAAGCGAGGAGCGGAACCTGCTGAATGAAGAAACCCTCCGGAAGAATGTTGATGGCATAAAGCGGCAGTTGGAAAAATATCTTGACTTCGATCAATCAAAGCCTAATTCCGCGGTGTTGGTAAATAATTACGACTGGTTCAAAGGGATCGGCTTCATTGAGTTCCTCCGGGATATCGGAAAACACATCACCGTGAACTACATGATGGCGAAAGACAGCGTGAAAAAGAGGATCAGTCAGCGAACTGCGGGCGCCGAAGGTGAAGCCGGACTCAGCTACACAGAATTCGCGTACCAGCTGATGCAGGGATACGATTTCCTGTGGCTGTATCAAAACCTGAACTGCAAACTTCAGATGGGTGGAAGCGATCAATGGGGGAATATGACCACGGGCACAGAGCTTGTCAGGAGAAAAGCTTCGGGTGAGGCATTTGTTTTTACCTGCCCGCTGATCACGAAGGCCGACGGAACCAAGTTTGGCAAAACTGAAAAAGGAAATGTGTGGCTTGATGCTGAAAAAACATCGCCCTACCAGTTCTATCAGTTCTGGATGAATGCCGCCGATGCCGATGCTGAAAAATGGATTTGGATATTCACCTTCCTGTCGCCCGAAACGATTAAAGACCTCCTGCATCAGCATCAAAAAGATCCGGCATCAAGAGTTTTGCAAAAAAGACTCGCAAAAGAAGTGACTGTATTTGTACATGGTGAAGATGAGTTTAACAAAGCTGTTGAAACAACGGAAAAGCTGTTCTCGAATCAGTCGGCCCCTGCCACTTCACTGAGCATAGAAGATCTGGAAGGAATGGAAGGAGTTGTGAAGTTCGATTATGCTTTTGAAAAACTTGTAACAGGTACCGATGTGGTTTCATTTCTTGCAGAAACCGGAATATTTCCGAGTAAAGGTGAGGCAAGGAAAACAGTGCAGGGCGGAGGCGTGAGCATTAACAGGCAAAAAGTGAGCGACACAGCCATGCAGGTAGAAGAATCGCTGCTGCTTCATCAGAAATATCTGCTTGTACAAAAGGGAAAGAAGAATTATTACCTGGTGAAAATGGTTTGAGTTGCTACTCTACCGTGACCTGTTTTTTAATTACAGCGCCTTCTTTGGCTTCAAATAAATATTCGCGTTCTTTTACCAGGAATCCATTGCCTTTTTCACAAAAATGCACCCGCAGGTTTTCAATACTTACGGGATTGCCTTCAGGAATATCTGCAATATTGGAATGCCGTATGTCGTAACCATCGATAATGATGACCAGTCCGCTACCTATCGCTTCCATCCTGTTGCCTTCGGTGATCAGCATGCCGGTATCTTCTCCAAGTCCTATTCCCAGTGAAGAAGGATTTGTAGCAACTGCCTGGGCCAGCCGGACAAATCGCCCTCTCTTTTCAAAATGGCTGTCGATGATCACATTGTCGAGAAATCCGAGGCCTTTGGTGATCTTTACTTCACCTTTCAGATGCGCGCGGCTTGCATTTCCTTCATAGATCATGTTATTGCTCATAGCCATTGCTCCGGCTGAAGTGCCCGATATCACAAATTCTTCCCTGAGATAGCGCTGATGTATGATGTTAAGGAAATTTGTTCCGCCGAAAATGGCGCTCAACCTCATCTGATTTCCGCCGCTGAACATTACGCCATCGCATTTACGGATGCGCTCAATATATTCTTCTTTCAGGGCTTCTTCGCGCCTGCGAATGTGCATGAGGCCGACATTCGTGCAACCGATCTTGCCGAATGCATTCAGATAATTATCTCCTACTTCGTGAGGTATGGTTGAAGCGGTGGTGATCACTTCAATGCGGGCGCCTGAGCCGCCGGATTCTTCCACTATTCTGCGAAGAATTCCGAGCTCAAAGAAGTTGAGGTTGTTCCGGTGAATTTCACCTTTCTCAAGGTCGGTTCCTTTATCCTCTGCTCCTCCTATGGCTATCAGTTTTCCAAGAGGTATTGTCATTGATACGAATTGACTATCAGCAAAAATAACGTAAAACGCAGGTAAAGAATTGTAAAAGTTGCGGTTAAACCTCTCAACGTTTGATAATTTGCAACTCAACACGGCGGTTTTCCTGTCTCTCGAAATCATTCCTTTCGAGCTGATAAAGCTTGCGGCTGCCCCCGAATCCGCGATGTGTGATGCGTTCCGGGGATATATTCCTGCTTACAAGGTGTTCGAAGATGGCCTTTGCGCGTTGAGCCGAAAGATCATAGGTGCGCAGGTCAATATCCAGCCCGTCAACATTATCGGGCGTGCAACAAACATGGCCCTGGATCTCAATGACCAGCGTAGGATTGTCGACCATCACCTGGTACAACGTGTCAAGTATTGGCTGTGATTCAGGCAAAAGGTAATGCCTTCCCGGCTGAAACTGCAAATTCCGCAAAATGATGTTCTGGCCAACCTTTGTGGAGTCTTTTATGATCTCAGTAAGCGTAACAGGTGGCTTTTTTTCTTCAGGTGGAGGTGGTTTCGTAACCACTGTATCTCTAACGCGCCAGTGGATCACAAGTTCAACGCGACGGTTTTGCAAACGTTCGCGGGATGTTCTGTTTTCGTTTAATGGTCTGCGTTTCCCATAGCCTTCATTCTTTACTATTATATTATCCGGTATTCCCAAACGCAGCAGGTAATCTTTAGCCTGTTCAACCCGACGAAGAGAAAGCGCGTCGTTGTAATCATGATCACCTATAAAATCACAATGGCCGTACAATTCAAGTTGTGTCAGCAGGGCTATACGTTCCGATGTAAAATAGTTTTCAAGTTTTGATGAAGCTTCCGCGGTTATTTCCGATCTGTCGAACGCGAAGTGTATTACGATGGTATCTGTATTCTGGGCAAAAGATAAGTTGAACGCAAAAAGCATCAACAGGGAAATGGAACAATATTTCTTTATGAAGCTGATCATACGGTTTGGCGCTGATCTAAAAATCGAACTTATTCAGAAAGTCCTGCTTCTTACGCCTTGAAATGTCAACTATTGCTCCATCGCTCATGATGACATAACCTCCCTCACCCCGTACATATTTTTCGATATGATCCAGATTGATGAGGTGCGCGTGGTGTATCCTCAGAAAGTTGTAAGGCGTTAGCAGGTCCTCATATTCACCCAGGGTTCTTGCAACCAGGTACGACCTGTTTTCCTTAAGATAAATCTTGGTATAGTTGCCACAGGCTTCGCAACGCACAATTTCATTCCGGTTCACAAACTGAATGCCATCGGCCATTGGAAGCGCGATCTTGCTGTTGTCGACTCCCTTTTCGAGATACGACCTGAGCAGGGTCACCGGCAGGGAAGTAAAGTCCTGCTGCTCCTTCTTTTCCGAAGCTTTCTTAACCGCCAGTTTCAACTCGTCGATGTCTACGGGTTTCAGCAGGTAGTCAATAGCGTAATACTTTATAGCTTTTAAAGCATAATGATCATAAGCGGTCACGAAAATGATGCTGAGATCTTTATTCTCGAGTGTGTCAAGCAGATCGAAGCCGGTTCCGAATGGCATTTCAATGTCAAGGAAAACAACGTCGGGTGACAGTTCGTTGATAACGGTCCTTCCGTTAATAGCATTATCGGCCTGCCCTATCACTTTAACATTCGGGCAATACGTTGCAAGCAATGTTTTTAATACATCCACACTGTGTGCTTCATCGTCAATGATCACTGCGGTTAAAGTCATATTGAGTAAATGTAAAATGTAAAATGCAAAATGGAAAATTGGTTTACTTTATTGAATATGTTATGATCAGTTCTACAATCGTGCCGGTTTCGGCGCCTCCGGTTTGCTCCTCCAGATCGATAAAATTAACGCTTACAGCCTGTTTTAACCGCTGGTTGATGAGCTCGAGTCTTTGCTGGGTGATTGTCATTCCTACCGGCTGATGCTGAGAGCGGGTGAAAGACGCGATCTCACCTGCCTTTTTACGCCCGATGCCATTATCCTGTATGGTGCATCTGATCATATTGTTTCCATGATCCTGTACGGACAATTTCACAAAACCATTTGATCCTTTATGCTGTATGCCATGCCAGATGGCGTTTTCAACATAAGGCTGAATGAGCATTGATGGAACATAAATAGAAGCTGTATCCAGTTCAGGACTGATTTCGATCTCATACGTGAACTTATGCCGGAACCTCAAAGCTTCCATTTCCATATACGACCGAAGCAGGTCCAGCTCGTCTTTCAGGGTTATGGTTGTTTGCCTTGAATTCTCCAGGAATCCGCGGATCAGTTTTGAAAATCTTGTAAGGTACCTGTACGACGATTCCTTATCATTTTCAAGTATATATTTCTGAACCGCATTCAGCGTATTAAATATAAAATGAGGATTCATTTGCGAGCGAAGCGCCTGCAGCTCCAGCTGCTCAAGCTTCATCCGGTTTCTTTCTTTCATTCTGGAATTCCTTCTTACAAGCACATACGCGGTTGCAAGTAATCCGATAAAAAGGATGATATAAAGAATGAAAGCCCATGCACTTCTCCACCATGGCGGTAAAATTGTGAATGTCACCGTCGCCGGTTCTGCGCTTTCCTGTCCGAACCTGTTAATACTATAAACTTCCAGCTGGTAAGTGCCGGGCGGTATCACGTCATATAAAAGCTGGCTTCTTTCGGTATTTCGCCAATCTTCATAAAGACCTTTGATGCGGTAACGGTAACGCATTTTCCCAAGGCTTTCATAGGATAAACCTTCCAGGCCGATCGCGATTTTAGATCGGTGCCTGAACGAGCGGTTCCGCAATGTGTCGGCGTTGCTGATATAAACAAATGGCACAGCGCCTGTTTGTTTTATTTCACTCTGCCGGAAATAACTCAATCCGCCGGAAGTTGCTGCCCAAACAGTATCACCCGATACATACACATCGTTAACATCATTCGAGATAAGTCCATCTGAAGTGGTGAATTGGCGCACTTGATATTTAAATGGCTGAAGCGATGATATCTTTACCCTGCACAATCCTTTATTGGTAGATACCCAGATATTATCTTCAGTATCTATGAAAAGCTTTCTGCAGATGTTACTGGTTAGACGCTGACCCGCACTGGTTGCCATGATCCTGTAAAACCGTCCATTTACTAGGATGATGAGCCCCATGTCGTTTGTTGCGGCGCAAACGAACCCGTTTTTCGATTTCTGAAGATCGGTGATCTGCAGGGTGATACTGTCGTTCAGAAAAGGTGATATTACTCCGTTATGAATCTTCGATAAACCGTCAAGGCTTCCAATCAGCAATTCATCTTTGTTAAGTTCAACAACTGCTGTCACTCTTTTATTCGCGAGGAGTTCAATTGTTCTATCCTTTCCTATGCGGAAGAGCGAGGAATGCGACCCGAGATAAATATTATCTCCGCTGCCATTTGAGAGGCATTTCATGGATCCTGCAACCGCTTCACTTGAACCTGTTAGTGGAAGCTCCGGAAAAACACGTGAAACTTTTTTCTGGTTGATTTGAATGAGCGCTGCTCCGAAATCTGTCGCCACCCAGCAATTTCCTTCTTCGTCCGCGAGCAGATCCTTCATCCTGTTATAAACTGAACTATTGTGAACAAGGTCGTATTTCCAGCTGAATTTTTCTCCTGTTTGCTTGTTTATGAATTTCACTTCGCTGTCTTTCCCATAAATTATCAACCGGTCGTTTCCTGTAACTGAATATATCTCGGCTCCTTCACCTTCCGAATCATAGGTTTTAACGCCATGCGCATTTAATAAAAACACTCCTTCGGTAGGAGAAGTAAACCAGTAGTTCCCCTCCCGGTCTACAAGAATGTTATTGATATTCCGTTGCGGCAGGTATTCTTCCGGTTTTTCATCCAGGTCGTAAATGTTTCGCCCATATGCGATGCCCTTGTTTGCGTGTGTGAGCCAGTAGCTGCTATCGTTCTCTATTTTCAGGTCGTGCAGCCTGAATCTTGTTACAGGATGTGGTGTCAGAAAAACGTTGTACATAAAATGTAACGGAACATCCGGAAAGTCCTTACTTAATTCATGAACATATTTCCTTATGAACATAAAATATGAAATGACGTCTGGGAGGCTCTCGATCTGTTTCCTGTAATTCTGGCCGAACTCGACCATTTTCCGGTGAATGGTCTGTTCATGCCGGATCAGTATTGTATCTACTCCGCTTTCTGTAACCACAATGGAGTTGCTATCATCAATTTTGTAAGGCTGCTGAATGATCCTTTTGTTTTTCTCATCCAGGCTGTATACATATGTATCCAGGTAACTTCTCGCCCACGTTATTCCTTTTTTATCAATATAAGCATGTCTGATCCCGCCAAAGACTGTATTTAACCAGGGTTGATTTTTATGATTATAAAATTTTCCTTTTTCGTAATAGCATAGTTTATTACTGAAGGTTCTGAACCAGATGCGGTTTGCATTGATCTGGAATGCACCGAATACTTCATTGTCAGAAAGGCCCTGCTCGGCGCTGAAATTCTGAAAGCTGATACCATTAAACCTGCTGACACCCGCGTTTGTACAAAACCAGATGTATCCATCGGCGTCCTGAAACGCGTCGTACACCACGTTGCTGGGAAGTCCCTCCGCTGTTGTGAATTGCTTATAGGAAAATTGCTGGGCATGGCAATAGCCATACATCATAAGGAGTGATATGATCAAACGAAGTTTCATAACCCTGCTCACAACTAACTAGGTCATTGCAAATTTCCGGATGCCTTCAATCAGTACATCAAGATTGGCGGTGGTGGTATAAACGTTGGGAGTAATACGAATGCCTTTGATGTTTTCCCATTCAATGGCTACTGTATGCACTTTAAAATTTTCCATGAGGTATGTATCAAAATCGGTGGGTTTTTTACCTTCAACATGCACCATTCCTACTCCGCAAGCGAAACCGGGTTTCATCGAAGTGCAAAGTTTAACTTTCGGGATATCCTTTACCCTGCTCATCCAGTAATTCTTAAGAAACTGCAATCTTTCTTCCTTGCGTTTCGCGCCGATCATATCATAAAAATCAATTGCCTTGCTGATGGCCTGTTCAATAAAAAACGGCCGGGTTCCCAGTGCTTCGAACTTCCGGATGTTATCGCTGGCTGGTTCACCATTTGCGAACAACGGGTAGATATTTTTGATCTTATCTTTTTTTATGTACAGCATTCCGCTGCCAATGCAGGCGCTGAGCCATTTGTGAAGGCTGGTGCCAAAATAATCACATCCCAGGTCGGGGATCCTGAATTCGAAATGGGCGAAGCTATGCGCGCCGTCAACCAGCACTTCTATTCCTTTTGCATGTGCCGCATCTGCAATTGGTTTCACGGGTAGTATCTGCCCGTTCCAGTTTATTACATGTGTAATATGAACAACTTTGGTTTTTGACGTGAAAGCCTTCACGTATTCATTCACCATATAAGAATTGTCTTCCGACGGCAGCTCCAGGTTTACCCATACAAGTTTTATTCCTTCACGAAGCTCGCGCTGTTTCCAGGCATTGATCATGTTTGGATAATCCTGTTTTGACAACACAACTTCATCGCCCCGGTTAAGGTTCAGTCCGAAGATCACGGTTTCCAGTGCTTCAGAAGCATTGCGTTGAATGGCTATTTCTTCCGGCTGGCAACCCGCCACCCGCGCCAGGTTCCTGCGCAATGGTTCACGACCCTGGTCAAGGATACGCCACATGTAATAGCTTGGCGCTTCATTCGAATAATCATGATACCGTTTCATTGCTTCCTGCACGGGTTTGGGTGAAGGTGCAACACCACCATTATTCAGGTTTATAAGCTGAGGCGTAACTGTATAAGATTGCTGCACATAATACCAGAAGTCTTCATCACCCGCCAGCTCTTTAGGGTCAATATCTCCCGCCTGGTTAAGGGCTTCGTGCAGGTTCCTGCTCCATGCCGGCTGCGCCAGGGAAGTAAGGAAAGCGGAGGCGGAAAATGCACTGAGCCTCTGGAGGAACCGCCGGCGATGCGTTTGGGTCATAACGGAATAATTGTTTTCATAAATGTAATGATTTGGCAATGTACAGCGCTATCTTTGCCGCCTTTAGTAATTAAATATCCCTAACAGTTCGTATGAAAGTGATGAAATTTGGCGGCACGTCCGTGGGCAAACCTGAGCGGATGCATCAGGTAGCCGGCCTGGTTACAAGGGACGATGAACCCAAGATTGTTGTATTGAGCGCTTTATCCGGTACAACCAATGCGCTGGTAGAGATCGGAGAATCCATTGCGAAGGGTGACCGTCAACTGGCAAAAGACCAGATTGCCAAACTGGAAGCGCATTATTTTTCTTTTATAAAAGAGCTGGTGAAAGAAAATCGCTTTGTTGAAAAAGCATCGGCGATTGTTTCTGAGCATTTTGAATTTCTCAGCATCATTCTGAAAATATCTTTCAGCCAGGCGCTGAATAAAGACATTCTTGCACAGGGCGAACTCCTTTCAACCAAGTTATTCTCAGTTTACCTGGAAGAGCAGGGAATCGATCACTCATTGCTGCCCGCGCTGGAGTTCATGACCATTGATCATCACGATGAACCTCAGATCGGCAGCATCAAAGTAAAGCTTGCTCAATTATTACAACAGCAGCCTGGAAAAAAACTTTTTATCACCCAGGGGTATATCTGCCGCAATTCAAGAGGTGAAGTAGACAACCTGAAAAGAGGGGGAAGTGATTATAGCGCTTCATTGATCGCGGCCGCAATTCTGGCAAGCGTTTGCGAGATCTGGACCGACATCGACGGAATGCACAATAACGATCCGAGGATCGTAGACAAAACAATGGCCATTGAACAGCTTTCATTTGACGAAGCAGCGGAGCTGGCATATTTTGGCGCCAAGATCCTCCACCCCGCTTCTATCTGGCCCGCCCAACATTACAAGGTACCGGTGAAATTGCTGAACACCATGGCGCCCGAAGCCAGGGGCACGCTGATAACAGAAGCAGCGGGATCAGTGGGTGTGAAGGCCGTTGCGGCGAAAGATGGCATCATCGCTATCAGAATCCGCAGCAGCAGGATGTTGCTCGCATACGGTTTCCTGAGAAAGATATTTGAGGTTTTTGAAAAATACAGGACTTCCATTGACATGATCACAACATCCGAAGTAGCGGTATCGGTCACAATCGATAGTGCTGTTTACCTGAAAGAGATCGTAAAGGAACTCGAACCATTCGGTTCAATTGATGTTGAGAAGGATCACAGCATCGTTTCTATTGTTGGAAATGAAATAGCGCAAACAGAAAGTGTGTTACGCAAATTGTTCGACGCTATTTCAGCGATCCCGGTTCGCATGGTAAGCTATGGTGGCAGTCCGCACAATATTTCATTACTTATCCCCTCTTCTTACAGAACGCAAACGCTTCAGTTGCTGAACAAGGGATTGTTTAATTTATAACCTGATTTCAGAGGTTCAGAAAAACGAATAGCACAAAGGTCAGCATTACCGCGGCAAATGAAATGGTGCAGACGCGCAGGAGCAGAATTGAATTAAACGACTTATGTTTCATAATCTGATTTTAAGAAACCTGCCAGCCCCTGAGAGGCTGGCAGATCTGAATTATTTCATGGCTGTATCTTAGTTATAGTTATTTCCTTTACGAAGCCTGGCGATAGACAAATCCATCGAGTATGATGTTGGTTACATCATTTTCCTTCACGATTCGCATTTTGGTTGGATAGTATCCTGACTGCTGAAACTTAGCGGGCTGTGGCAGCATTCTTTCAAAGCTGGTTGTATTCTTCAGAAATTCCAGGGTGATCATCGGTTCCCAGAAGATCAGGTTACGGTCGTACGAACCAAAAATGAAGGTTTGTGTAAACTGCGCGCCATTCAGTTCAGGAGCGGTCAGGTCAACAAAGTGCATTCCCATTGCAGGGATTGGATCAACGCCAATGTGATTTGCAGGAACATAACCCGGAGCAGGAACCGCATCCAGCTTCGCCTGGTCAACATATGTTTCCCTTTCCTCGGAAGGCACCATATAGAAGTGCATATCGAAGTGCGGCAGCGTATAAATATTAGTAGGCGGATGACCATTGGGGTTCCAGTTCAGCCAAACATGTTTGAAAGGAGTTGCGTCAGCTTTCGGATGGAACTGCAATACGATATTGTTGTCATGGCTATGTCCACCAGCGTGGTCATCCTGTGATGCGGGCGCAACGCTGTTCAATGCAGCGTCATTGATGCTGATTGCAACTTTCAGGGGTTTGTCCTGTTCGTCAAGTTCGATCCACGTCCACGCCTTTCCGTGATAAACTTTTGTATCGGGTCCTTTGAAGATCCCGCCTTTGTTATTGGTCTTCTCGCACGAGGCAAGAATCATTGCCGCTGAGGCGATCAGTAAGAAAACTTTTTTCATTGTTTTAATGATTTTTTTGAATTTGATTTGAATGATTTCACGACAAAGATGAAGCGCGGCAAAGGCCCTGAAAACGACGCAGTGAATGAAACCGCAAAAGCAGCGTATCAATTGAGCAACTCCGTGCATAATGCAGATACTGCTTTACAAAGCATCCAAAACGATAACCCGGAGCAGGGATTAATAACATATGTATAAACGCGGAGACGAATTGAGGAAAGTGCGGGATGAATTGCGCAAACCTGCGTATAAACCGGGTCGTAGTAAAGCGACTGTTTATTACATTTGGTAACCCGAATAAATTTCAGTTTTTGAAAAGGATCGTCAGCATAGTTCTCTCCTTCATTCTTTTATTTTCCGGATCGCAAATGCGATCTCAGGAGATGAAACAATACTTCTTTTCACATTTCACCACGCGAGACGGTCTGGCTTCCAATAATGTTAACAGCATTGTACAGGATAAAAAAGGTTATTTGTGGATAGGGACCATTAACGGCTTGCAACGATTCGATGGGCATTCGTTCATCAGCTTCAGGCATGATCCGAAGAATGGATATTCAATCCCTTCCAACGAAGTGCTGCAGGTGCATATCGACAGGAAGCAGAACCTTTGGATATTGTTCAATAACGGAAGGGTGGGAATTTTCAATACCAATACGTTCCGGTTCAGAGAGGTGAACGTAATAATGAATGAAAGGGCAAAACAGAATGACAAAAATCTGCAGGAAGACAGCCAGGGCAACATCATCATCATTTTTCACAGCATTGCAATAGTGACTTACAATGAAAAGGCAAATTCCTTTTCGGCCGACTATAATTTCCTGGTAACTCCTCCGGGATGGACTATCTGGAGAGTAACAGAAGATACCGTAACAGGAAATTACTGGCTGGCAAGTTCTTCGGGCCTTGCTGTTTACAACCGGAAAACGAACAAGGTCAGTTACCGCGACCATAACATCAGCCGGGAACCGGCCATCGATCAATACAGGGATGCCATTGATGTTGGGATACCGTATATCGACAGAAAAAGAAGGCTTTGGTTTCAGACTTGGACACATGCAGGCGCCCCCTCTTTTTACTGTTACGACCTTTTGCAGAATAAGCCGCTGATCCACAAACTGGATATGGGCATTCCCCTGGGAGGTTATTGCGAACCAAAGCAATTTCTGGAACAGCAGGATGGCAGGATGATACTGACCGGCTTTCCCGCACTGGCTGAATACAGTGAAGAAAAGAAGACCTTTATCCCGATCCACAATGCGCTTGCATCAGAACTTGGATCGGAATACAATCATATCTTCCAGAGTTATATCGACAAGGAACAAAACATCTGGTTGTGCACCCGCAACGATGGTCTTTACAGATTCAACCCTTCTGCGCAATTATTCACAAGCGTACCGCATCTCAATCCCAATACAGGTCTGCCTGGAATGAATGGCGTATTATCAATACTTGAAACCTTCGACCGCAGTTTCCTGGTAAGCACCTGGGGCGAAGGAATTTTGAGATACGATACCAACCTGCAGCAGATCCCCATCAACATGAAAGGCATTCAGGAAAAAAACGGCAATACCATCTGGAGCATGGTGCAAAGAAAAGATAGTTCCATCTGGTTTGGGCTGCAGGAAGATGGTGGAAACATTATGATCTATGATGCCCGTAAAAAAGTAATTACCAGGTACAGGTTGTTTGAGAGAAATACAATCAGGCAAATGGTTGAAGACAAAGAAGGGAATATCTGGCTTGGCACACAAAGCGGGGGTGTATTTAAATGGGACGCCGAAAAAGGCTCAAAAAAGATTGAAGATGGATTTTCAAGAATAGAAGGGATACCGGCAACGCTCATCTTCATGTTATATATCGATCTGGACGGTTTTCTGTGGGTGACCACCATTGCTGATGGGGTATATAAAGTAAACGTTCGTTCCGGGGAGATCGTGGAACATATTTCAAGTACAACGGAACCACGATTGATTCAAAGCAGAACAGGCCCAATCCTTCAGTACAATGATACCATTATGCTCATCGCTGCCGGAGGGCTGAATATCTATAATACCAGAACAAAAAAAGTAACCTATTTAACTTCAACCGACGGACTGCCTTCATCGCATATCATGAGCATGCTGAAAGATGATTCCGGGTTTGTATGGTTGGGAATGAAAAATGGATTATGCCGGCTGAATCTTTCAAACAGAAGTATTAACTACTATGACCGGTATGACGGAATGGTGAACGACAATTTTGGCATCAGCGCTGCAAAAAGACTGAAAGACGGACGGTTCCTGTTTGGTACGAACAAGGACTTTGTTGTGTTCAATCCAACGGGCATCGTGAAGAGCGATATACCGCCCGACGTTACCATTACCGATTTTAAGCTGTCGGATAAGTCGCTCCGGCTGGACTCACTGCTGGCATTGGAAGCCATAGAACTCACGTACGACAACAACTCAATCGTGATTGATTTTGCATCGCTGACAAACCTCCCGCAGAATAAGTTTACTTATCATTATATGCTGGAAGGAGTAGATAAGGATTGGATAAAAAGCGAAAAAGTCACCAGGGCGATCTACCCCTTCATTGCACCGGGGAAGTACAATTTTAAGATCAGGGCAGAAAATCCTGAAGGAAAATTTTCAGCCCGTACTACAGAACTCACCATAGATGTGAGCCCGCCATTCTGGCAAACCTGGTGGTTTTATAGTTTGCTTGCGCTGGCCACGGCTACAATATTGTATTTGCTTGACCGGGAGCGGATGAAAAGAAAAGAAGCTATCCAGAAAATGAGAAGCAATATTGCAGGCAATTTGCATGAAGATATCAATACCGCGCTCAGCAACATCAATATTCTAAGTGAAATGGCGAAGCTGAAGGCCGATAAAGAACCCGAAAAATCAAAAGAGTTCATTGAACAGATACATACGCGCAGCAATAATATGATACTTGCCATGGATGACATGCTTTGGAGCATTGATCCTGACAACGACAGCATGCCGAAAACCGTTCTGCGCATGAAGGAATATATTGATGAACTGAACAACAGTTATGATACAGACATTAAAATGCTGATTGATGATAAAGTGAATGCGCTGAAATTAGGCATGGAGTTCAGGCATGAGGCATTTATATTGTTCAAGGAAAGCATACTGGGACTAATGAAAGCATGCGTAAAAAGTTGCATGATACATGTAGGTGTTGATAAATCGCACCTGGTATACACCATTGAATTCCGCAATCATTTATGCGATATGCAACAGTTCAGAAATCTTCTCGAAAGGCAGGACATTCAGAAACGACTCGATATGCTGCACGCGACCTCCAACATTCAGGTTCATAAGGAGTTCACTGTAGTGGAGATGTCGATGCCAACCATTAATAAATAATTGACACTGCACGCAGCATCATTTACCCATCCATTTTTTAAAATCAGTTACCTTTTCCCTGCTTACGAGGGCTTCTTTGTCAACGGCGGGTTTTAACCCAAGGATCAACCTGTTGCCGAAATAGTCTTCTATCCTGTCGATGCTGTTAACAGATACATAGAATGAACGGCTGATCCGGAAATACCTTTCGGGATCCAGCATTTCTTCCAATTCATCCATTGTATAGTCCACCACGAATTTTTTATTGTCACTTGTTTTAAAAAAATTGATGCGGCCGTCGCTGTAGAAATAGGCTATTTCATCTGTTTCAACAGAAACAAGCTTCTGAGCGTGCTTTACAAGGAAGCGCTTCCGGTACTGTTTTGGCTGCAGTTTTTGTTGTAATTCTTTTACAAGGCCTTCCAGGTTTACATCGTTCTTACTGGCTGCTCTGAGCTTTTCATATTTGCTTACCGCTGCCTGCAATTCGTCTTTCTGGATCGGTTTTAAAAGATAATCAACGCTGTTCACTTTAAAAGCCTTGAGCGCATACTCATCGTAAGAAGTAGTAAATATCACAGGACTTCTTACTTCGGCGGCATTGAATATTTCAAAGCTCTGACCATCCGCAAGTTCAATATCCATAAAAATCAGGTCGGGTTGGGCATTCGTCTCCAGCCATTCAACGGTTGTTTTAATACTGTCTGTTACACCAACAATATCAATGGCCGTGTCCAGTCCTGAAAGTATCTTCTGCAATTTCTTAACTGCAAGGTCTTCGTCTTCTACAATTAGTATTTTCATGTCAAGCTGATTCTGTTGTTATTGTTGCTGGCTGTTTCTTGCCGGAATTATTACTCCAGATAAGTGGAAGCACCACAGTAAAGTTTTTTTCATCCTCTATCACCTGGAAACCATCTTCGTTCAAAAGCCTGTATTTAGCGCGTATATTGCAAAGTCCTACCTTATTGCTCTGCGCATTAACAGACCTCCTCTGAAGATTATTATTTACCACCAGTTTATTTCCCGCTGTTGTAAATACGTCGATTACCAGTGGCTTGTTCTTTGAAAGCACATTATGTTTTACGCCATTTTCTACCAGCAGCTGCAGGCTTAATGAAGGCAACAGGTAAGAATCATATCGCTTGTCAATTTCTATGTTGATCTGCACCGCGTCTCCGTGACGTGTTTGCAAAAGCTGGTAATATGAACGGAGAAAATTTACTTCGTTTTCAACTGTACTGAGTCCATCTTCATTGTTGCGGAGCAGATAGCGGTAAACTTTGCTAAGCTCATTGAGGAATTTTTCGGCCTTCTTCCTGTCTTCCGTGATAAGTGAAGAAAGGGTATTGAAGCAGTTGAATAAAAAATGAGGATTCACCTGATTTTTCAGGCTGTCGAATTCCTGGTGCATTGACAATTGCTGCAGGCTGTGTTTTTCTTCCACGCTTTCCTTATATTTCTCGAGAGTGTAGTCGGCCTCGTACAATGTTTCAAATACAATATTCACACAAAACCCAACCAACAAAGCCATCTTAAAATCATCATAGCTGAAATTGTATCCAAGTATGTTAAATGCGCTATACAGGAATAAAATAAAAGTCACTGAAAGCGACATAAATGGCAAAATGCAAATGGTCAGCAGAAGCAATCTTGTTTTAGTATGCCGAAGTTCGGGAAACCGGCGCTTGATCAGGTTCCCGATCAGCACATGTCCACGCCACGACAACAATCCAAGAAAAAATACCAACGGAAAAGAATACAGCCAGATGGTGTAATCACGGAACAGGCGCTCGTCGTACATTATGTAATTCAGGATCACGTCAATCACGGGCATTGACGCAACGAAGGTATATAACTGTAGTCTCGTTGGTTTTCTCAGCGACTTCATAGCATAACCTCCTCTTTATTAATCAGCGGCACTCTCACGCTGCGTTCGGTTTTGCTTTCGTGAATGATCACCTGCGGTTGATTGAGCAGTTCATACTTTCTCACCAGGTTATCAAGCCCGGCTTCAAAATCTCCCGATTCCGTTATCATTCTTGGCTGAATCTTATTTTTTACAATGATAGCATCCCTGCTTTCGCAAGTAATGCAAATTGTCAGCGGATCGGCCTTACTGATTGTATTCTGTGTGAGCGCGTTTTCTACCAGCACCTGCAACGACAACGGAGGTATGAAGGTGCTCCTGGCTTTATCATCTATCTTAATGGTCAGCATAAGCGCATCGCCATACCTTGCTTTCAGGAGGTGCATGTAGGATTCAAGAAATTTCAGTTCCTGCTCAAGCGTTACCAGCTGATCATCATCGTTGCGGAGCATATATCGATATACTTTGCTCATTTCATCCAGGAATCTTTCTGCTTCATTCCCTTCCTCACTGATAAGTGACGACAGCGAATTAAGGCTGTTAAATAGAAAGTGCGGGTTCACCTGGCTTTTCAACGCCTGCAGCTGGCTTTGCCTGTAAGATTTCTTCAATTGCTCGGTTTCTTTCAGATTTGCCTTCCAGCTTTCGAAACGGGCGATCCCTTCAAATAAAAACGTAAGGAAAATATTTACCATTCCCAGTCCCACATAACCCCAAACGAACGCGTTTTCATTAAACCTGTAATTAAAAAACGAAATGCGTTCATATCCTTTAAAGAGCATCAGTAAAAAAAGTCCGGTCATCACCAGGAAGCTTGCGATCATCAGGCTGAGCTTGAGACCTGTTTGCTCTTCATTCGGAAACCGGTTTTTCAGCAGCACAGCTACTTTTCCGCAAAGCATGAAATATAAAGTAAATGCCAGCCCGCTGATAAACGTTGCCAGCACAAACCGTCCGGCAGATGAAAAATACCTGGTACCCAGGATCGTGCTGTTTATGATGAGAGTAACAGGTAAAAGTATCAAACCCAGAACCAGGTAATCTTTGCTGCTGTAGTATGGCAGTCTGAGTTTCATTTCAATTACAAATTACCCAGTTTTCCTGATTTATACAGGCTGGCCGGACGGTACTGACAGAGATTCAAAAAAGGCGTCGAATTTTTTCCTGTTTTTTTTAAGCCAGCTTTCAAAGGTTTGCATTGCCGGATTCAGGCCATAACTTTCAATAAGGTCCAGATGCCTGTTTGGTATATACAATCGCTGTACTTCGAACATATTGGCTATTTCTTCTGCAGCCCGAAAGCCGAGGTTTGCATAAACTTCGCGGGGGATGTAGGTGTATCGTATCCTTCGGCCCAGTATTCTTGACATCATCGCCGCATAGTCGCTGCAGGTTTCATCTGATCCTACCACACCAACTGTTCTTCCGATATATTCCGACGGGTGATCCAGGATGGTGGCCACCACTCCGCCAACGTCTTCGGAACTGGTCATAGCCAGCCTTGTATTTCCCTGGGGAAATCCAAAATAGAAATCACCTTCTTCGGTCATCTTTAATGGGAATAATGAAAAAAAGTTCTCATAATAAAATGCGGTATGAATAAACGTCGCGGGTATTTTCAATGCTTTGGTATATCCCTGGAGAGCCGCTTTCATATCGTAATGAGGAACTTCAAATTCTCCGTTACTAAGCTTATTGTAATCCTGCAGCGTGTGAAATACAAAATGGGTTATGCCCGAGCGGTAAACCGCGTCGACCAGGTTTTTGCCCTGGCGGAATTCTTTGTCAAAGTGTTCCCAGAAGCTGGTAAGACCAAACACCGCATAACAACCGTTCATGGCATTCATCAGCGAAGCTGTATCTTCCAGATCGCCCTCTACCACTTCAACGCCTGCATTTTTAAGAGCCACCGCTTTTTCAGAACCTGCATTCCTAGTAAGCGCGCGAACCTTGAACTTATTCCCTTTTAATAAGGCCCGGACCACGCTTCCGCCCTGAGCGCCGGTGGCCCCTGTCACCAGGATCATTGGTTTTGTATTCATGGTAATCTTTTATAGTTGATTAAATCATTTGAGGTCAGAAAATGGAATAGGCGCGGGCACAACGTTGTCAACCGGTTTTGTTGTCTTGAGGTATGCGAAAATGGATTTCAGATCCTCGTCGGTCATGTTTTTATAAACAAACCACGGCATGGGAGGAAGAAGATTGCGGCTGCTTTCCATTCCTTTCAGTTTTCCCTTGCGAAGCGCGCGGATGAAATTTTCTTCGGTCCAGTTTGCGATGCCTGTTTCATGATTGGTGAGGTTTCCGGCAAAAGATGCTCCCCATGGACCAACGGCGGCGGTAAGATCCGGCGCAAACATCATCCAGCCTTTTTTTATCTCGGTAGTGTCAACGGGTGGCAGGTGGCCATTACGCGGAAAGCCTGACAGGCGCAGGTCCTGAATGATCTCTGGTTCGCCAGGGCCCATGTGCTTGGGTGAATGGCAATCATCGCAACCGATGGTATTAACGAGGTATTCTCCGCGTTTAACCCTTGCGGCGGAATCTTTTGAAGAGGTAACATTTGTTTCCTTTGCGCCCGAATCGGTGCAGGCAATTACAACTGCCGTGATCAACACGGCCATTGTCAATGGGATTAAAATTACTTTGCGCATAATAAAAAGAGTTTAGTTGTTTATTTTCAATGCTGTTCTATTATGCTGCAAGATATTTTCCATTAAACCGGAGGGCAATGGCAGGGCGTATGGATTGTATTAAAGGGTGAATGAAATGATAAAAAAGAGTGGCCCATAAAAAAAGCGGGCATAATGCCCGCCTTGATTAAAATATAAGTAAGTATTCAGTATCAGAAATGATGCTTAGAGAACCAGCATCGCATCGCCATAACTGAAAAACCTGTATTTGTCCTTGATCGCTTTTTTATAAGCTTCCATAGCCAGTTCGTAACCCGCAAAAGCGCAGGTCATGATCAGCAGGCTGGTTTTCGGAAGATGCAGATTGGTCACCAGCGCATCTGCCACGTTGAAATTATAGGGAGGGTGAATGAAAATATTTGTCCAGCCTTCTGATGGCTTCAATAACTTCTCGGCTGTGAAAGAAGATTCGAGGGCACGCATGGTAGTGGTACCTACTGAGCAGATACGGCGGTTATCGATCTTCCCCTTGTTCACGATCTTACATGCAGCTTCTTCTATGCGATAATATTCCGCGTCCATCTTGTGTTTACTAAGGTCTTCCACTTCAATCGGACGGAATGTCCCAAGTCCTGTATGCAGGGTAACTTCGGCAAAGCGGATACCTTTTATTTCGAGCCGTTTGATCAGTTCAACACTGAAATGAAGTCCGGCTGTTGGAGCCGCAACGGCGCCTTCATGTTTTGCATATACAGTCTGGTAACGCTCTTTATCTTCTTCATCCGGCTTGCGCTTGATGTATTTGGGAAGTGGTGTTTCGCCCAGGAATTCGAGCATCTGGCGGAATTCTTCATCACTGCCTTCCCACAGAAAGCGAATGGTGCGACCGCGGCTGGTGGTATTATCTATTACCTCGGCTACCAGTTCATCATTCTCACCAAAATAAAGCTTGTTGCCTACCCTGATCTTACGGGCCGGGTCAACGATCACATCCCATAAGCGGTTTGGTTTATTCAGTTCACGAAGGAGGAACACTTCGATCTTTGCGCCGGTTTTTTCTTTCCGGCCATACATGCGGGCTGGAAAAACTTTGGTATTATTTACAATGAAAACGTCCTTATCGTCAAAATAATCAAGGATGTCGCGGAAATGTTTGTTCTCAATTTGTCCGGTATGCCGGTGAACAACCATCATTCGGGCATCTTCGCGTTTTTTGGTAGGGTGCTGGGCAATGAGATTCAGAGGCAGGTCGAATTTGAACTGGGATAACTTCATGCGGAAACTTGATTTTTAGATCGTGTCCACATGATACCATTGTTGGTATGCCGGTGTGATTGCTACGGAAGGGGTTCCGATACAAACCTGATCTTACGGCACCAGGTTAATATCATGCGTAGGCACGAAAATTTAGCGGGCAAAGGTAAAGGCTGAAGGGGAAAATTCAAAATTTATTTCCGGGTAAACGAGCCCGAAACTGCCCTTAAAATAAAAATCAGCGGTCCTGAACAGGCCTAACGCCCCGGAATAGATGAAATCAATCGCTGAGTATATTGTGAAGCGGGCTGGTAATAGACCTGATCTGCCGGACCAATTTCCTCAATCTTCCCTTTATTCATCACCATGATTCGGTCGCTGACGTAATGAACTACTGAGAGATCGTGGGAAATGAAGATGACAGTGAAGCCAAACTCGCGCTTCAGGTCGTTCAGCAGGTTCAGCACCTGTGCCTGAACACTTACGTCCAGGGCCGACACGGATTCATCGCAAACTACAAAAGAAGGGTTCAGCGCCAATGCCCGTGCGATAACAATCCGCTGACGCTGGCCGCCTGAAAATTCATGCGGATACCGGTTGAAATGTTCCGGCAGCAGGCTGACCTTTTCTAAAAGGGATACTACTTTTTCTTTTCGCCCCGACCGGCTATTATCAAGACCATGAACTTTCAACGGTTCCGCGATGGCATCGCCAATAGTGATCCTTGGGTTGAGCGATGAATAAGGATCCTGGAAAACGATCTGGATGTCCTTGCGTAACGACTTCAACTCCTTTCCATGTACGTGCGCAAGGTCGGCGCCATTGTACATGATATTGCCATGAGTTGGTTCAATCAGCCGAAGCAACGTACGGCCGAGCGTGGTTTTGCCGCAGCCTGATTCTCCAACAAGTCCGAGTGTTTCTCCTTTATAAACTGAAAAGCTGACGTCATCAACTGCCTTGATATATTCTTTGGTCTTTCCCAGGAATGACTTCACAGCAGGAAACCAGACTGAGAGATCACTGACCTTCATTAATTCATTTGTGGCGACTGAACCGGATGGAACGGAAACCCCGCTCCTGTTAATTTCGGCTGGATTGATTATTTCAGAAAGATCATTTCCGGCATTTTCAGATTCATTTGCCGAAAGATTCCCTCCTTTTTGTTCAGGAGCCATAAAATCGCTTACGGTTGGAAGCCGTTCCCCTTTTTTATGCAGGACGGGTCTGCAAGCCAGCAATGCCTTCGTGTACGGATGCAGGGGTGAAGTGAAAATGTTTTTAGTTGGTCCCTGCTCCACAATTTCTCCTTTGTACATCACAATTGCCCGGTCGGCGATCTCCCCTACCAGGCCCAGATCGTGTGTAATGAAGATTACCCCCATGCCCGTAGCTTGTTGCAAATCCTTTATTAGAAGGAGAATGTTTTTTTGTACTGTAACGTCCAGTGCTGTGGTAGGTTCATCGCAGATCAGGAGCGATGGATTACAGCTCATGGCCATAGCAATCATTACCCTTTGCTTCTGGCCACCACTAAGCTGATGAGGATACCTGTCAAATACCTGGGCAGGATTTGGAAGCTTTACGCGTTCGAACAATGCTATGGTTCTTTCCTTCGCATGATGTTTACCTGTTTTTTCGTGCAGCCTGATGGCTTCCATTACCTGGCTGCCGCAGGTGAATACCGGATTCAGTGAAGTCATGGGCTCCTGGAAGATCATGGATACCTGCTTTCCTCTCAGTGACCGCAATTCGTTTTCGGGAAGCCTGAGTATGTTGTTCGTATGAATGCCATCGTTAGAAAAAAGTATTTCACCCGATGTGTACCTGGTGGAAGAAGCAGGCAGCAATTGCAAAACAGATAACGCGGTGACAGATTTTCCTGAACCCGACTCTCCTACAATGGCTACGATCTCTCCACGCGCTACGTCGAATGAAATGTTTTTTACAGCCTGCGTTACCGATGCTTCGGTTTCGAATTGTACGGACAGGTTATTAATTGATAGTAGCTTCATTGGCATCGGCAGTGATAGTTATTCGCCCGGTTTTACGATCCTGATTGCATTTCGCTTTGGAGGAGTTTCATAGTATGCCATGCATACGATGCAATCTTCGGGAGGAGGATTTTTATCGATGCGGAATTCGAACTCATCTCCTTCATTCAGATTTGCTGCGGCAAAACCGCAGCGGTTGCTTACGGTGAAGACGTTGTTGTAGGTTTTATTGCGCTTTTCATCCTTCCAATTGTTTGCGACCACGGATGTATCAAGATTGCCGTTAGTTACCTGGACTACAAAATGCGAACAGATTTCCTTTATTACGAGTTTTCCTTTGAGGATGCCATCGGGATTGAGGATTTTATTGTTGCATTGGAATGCGGATAATGCGAAGAGGAGGATAAGGGAGATTGATGTGATTTTTTTCATAAAGATTAGTGTGATTGTGATTTTAGGAATTGAGCATGGATTTATTGTTCGGTTGGATATAGAGCACGGATTTATTTGGGATTTAGGGAATAGAGCACGGATTTATTTGGGATTAAGGGATTGCACGGATTTTTGATTGCACGGGTTTAGAAACGCAGGTGTCTTACGGTAAGGCCGTTGTTGATCAGCTGCTTTAATGAATCGATGCCGATCTTGACGTGTCTTTCAACATAATCGGTGGTTACGAGTTTATCGCTTTCTTCAGTCTTCACTCCTTCGGGAACCATTGGCTGGTCGCTCACCAGTAATAATGCGCCAGTTGGAATTTTGTTATAGAAGCCAACCGAAAAAATGGTGGCGGTTTCCATATCAATGGCATACGCCCGTACCTTCTGAAGATACTCCTTGAATTCATCGTCATGCTCCCAAACACGTCGGTTGGTGGTGTAAACCGTGCCGGTCCAGTAATCCACTCCGTAATCACGGATAGTGGTGGAGATGGCTTTTTGCAATGCGAAGGCAGGGAGCGCCGGCACTTCCTTAGGGAAATAGTCATCGGAGGTACCTTCTCCACGGATGGCCGCTATGGGCAGAATAAGGTCGCCTATCTTGTTTCTTTTTTTCAACCCACCGCATTTGCCAAGGAAAAGCACGGCTTCGGGCTCAATGGCCGTGAGAAGGTCCATTACAGTGGCAGCGGTAGGACTACCCATGCCGAAATTGATGATTGTGATATTTTCCGCTGTTGCGCATTGCATCGGCTTATCCAGTCCTATTATCGGAACCTTATTCCATGCGGCAAAGAGGTTGATGTAGTTGCTGAAATTGGTCAGCAGCAAATACTTTCCGAAATTCTCCAGTTTTTCACCTGTGTAGCGCGGTAGCCAGTTCTTTACTATTTCGTCTTTTGTCTTCATTATACCTCCATTCTCCTTCCGGAGCGTTTAATTCAGGGTCTAAATATAAAAATTACTTTTGAGGCATGATCCGAGTTCATTATCCACCCCATCCTTTTAAGATAAAAGAAGATGAGGAAAGAAAGGAATTCATATTTGACGAATTGCGTAAAACCTGGCTGCGCCTTACTTCTGAAGAATGGGTGCGTCAAAATTTTGTTCAGTATCTTATACAGATAAGGAAATATCCCGCTACCTATGTGGCAATTGAAAGAGAGATAAGGCTGGGAGAACGTAAAAAAAGGTTCGACATCATGGTATTTAACCAGGCCGCCAGGCCCTGGATGATGGTTGAATGCAAAAAAATGGAAAGAAAACTGGATAGTACCGTTGTTTGGCAGGTGCTTCATTACAATATCGCGGTACCTGTAAAATACCTGGTGCTCACGAATGGAGAACAATCCCTTGCATTTGTCAAAGATGAAATGGATTTTAAACCGATAACTGAACTGCCTGAATGGGAATAGAAAACGAACTTAATCAGAAAATTGAAACACTTTCCGGTCAGATCGCAAAGCTTGCGCAACAGCAAACGGCGCTGAGCAGCCAGATCATTCAGCTGATGGATGAACTTGACAAACTGAAACTCCAGGCTGCCGGCGCAACCAGTAAAGAAGTTAAAACTCCATCAAACCGTGTTGTTGAAATAAAGGAAATTATTGAGCCGCCACCCGTAAAACCATTGCAGCAACCAATAGCGAATTCGCCTGGCGCTAATACAGTCTCGCGACCATCTCAACCAGTAAAAACAAGAAACACACTCGAAGAATTCATCGGCGGAAACCTTGCAAGCAAAGTTGGGATACTGATCACCGTAATAGGCATTTTCATTGGGACAAAATATGCAATTGAACACAACCTGGTAAACCCTGTGATCCGGGTCATTTCAGGATACCTGAGCGGACTTGCCCTGATAGGCGTGGCTTTGCGTCTGAAGAATAAATATGAACAGTACAGCGCGGTGCTGATGGGCGGGGGATTATCGGTGCTGTATTTCATTACCTATGTGGCATACAGCTTTTACGGAATGATGCCGCAGCTGCTTGCTTTTGCACTGATGCTCGTATTTACAGCAGCCACCGTATATGCATCACTGATATATAACCGCATTGTAATTGCCCACCTGGGTCTTGTAGGCGCGTACGCTATTCCAATACTGCTGAGCGACCAGTCGGGCCGGTATGGCGTGCTGTTCACTTACATCGCAATCATAAATGCAGGCATCCTTGTTTTATCTTTCAGGAAATACTGGAAATCGCTTTTTTATGTATCGTATGTACTTACCTGGCTTATTTATACTTTCTGGATTACCTTTCAATACCGGCAACAGCACTTCACCATCGCGATTGTCTTTCTGTTCGTATTCTTTTTTATTTTTTATGCAACCTTTCTCGCCTATAAGCTTATTAAAAAGGAGCAATATGGCATCTGGGATGTGATTGTGCTTTTATCGAACGCATTCATTTTTTATAGCCTGGGGTACACCCTGCTTTCAGAAGAAAACAGCACCGATCACCTGCTGGGTGTATTTACACTGGCAAATGCAGCCATACACCTCGGTGTAAGCATGCTGGTACGGCATTTAAAACTTGCAGATAAAGCATTATTTTATTTGTTGCTCGGGCTTGTGATCGCGTTTATAACCATTGCTATTCCGGTACAACTTGACGGGAACTGGGTAACACTACTATGGACAACCGAAGCTGTGTTGGTTTTTTATACCGGCCGCAAACAGCAACGGCCTTCGTACGAAAAACTGGCGGTAATTCTCACACTGCTCTCCTTTCTAAGCCTGCTGGAAGACTGGTCGGTTCATTTTGATCTTTTTGGAGTGAGGTCGGCAACACCGGTCCCGTTCCTGAACATTGTCTTTCTGACGGGAATCCTGGTATCACTTGCCCAACTTGGAATTATTTATCTGCACAACAGGAAATTTCCGCAGGAAAAGGGAAAAGGGCTGCACAATGAATTTTACAACCTGATCTTACCCTGCCTGTTCCTCATCACCACTTATTTTATATTCGAACTGGAACTTGAAACCTGGTTCCGCACAATCGCCGAATCGACGGGAAATGAAAGCGGAGAAGTAGCATTGTTCCAGTTCTGCGGAATACTGCTCTACTCAATGGTGTTTGTTGGAATTATCGCGTACCTGAACAAAAAATGGTTAAAGATCAGGCTGATCGGGTCAGGCGCGTTACTGGGAATTTTTATCTGCATTTTCGTGCTGCTGATCTTTGGCCTGGATTTACTCAACAATCTTTCATCTATCTATTTCAGTAACGTACAAACATATTTCGGTGTCTGGAATCTCCTGATCCGATATGTTATTTTTGGCGCTGTTGCATTGTTGCTGATCATCGGAGACCGCACCATAAGATCTTCGGTTGATGAAAGAATGGCATTAGTCTTTTATTCGGTGTTCACTCATATTACAATCCTTACCATTATCAGCTTTGAATACCTTAACTGGATGAGTAGCGATGAATCGCAGAATGAGTACAAACTCGGATTAAGTATTGTCTGGAGTATTTACGCACTGTCGTTGGTAGTACTCGGCATCAATAAAAAGAAAAAACACTGGAGGCTTACCGGCATTTTATTTTTCCTGGTAACAGTGGTGAAGTTGTTCTTGTACGACCTGAATCAGACGACCACCATTTCAAAAACTGTATCATTTATTTCATTGGGCGTGATACTGCTGCTGGTTTCTTACCTGTATAACAGGTATAAACATGTGATCATGGCCGAAGACGAGGAATTGAAGTAAAAAAAAATCCCGGACCTTACAAAGTCCGGGAATATTTTCAGAAAAATATAAATGATCACTAAGGGAAAATTCCCAACTCGGCATAAGCAGTTGCAACCTTGTTGATTGCTGATACATATGCTGCAGTACGCATATCAGGTATTTCTGGGTTGCTGTGCCAGATGCTCATTATCTCTGCAGTAGCTTCGATCATCGTTTGTTCCAGACCGCTTCTTACAAGATCAACTTCATCCGGACCGTGCATGATGAGCTTCTTTTCTTCAGGGCTTACTGTTTTATTTGTCAGTTCTTCAATCTGTCCGATGATATGACTGTTGAGCTGTTCGGTAAATCTTTTTTCCATCCGGCCATAGCGA
>DASWTK010000233.1:0-38500 GCA_036402175.1 Chitinophagaceae bacterium
ATTACTTCCAGTCCTTCCAGGAATACGCCTATGTCCTTTATTTCACTTCCGGTATGCATATGCAATCCATTCACGTGCATCTTAAAGGTTTTTACAACCCTTTCAATGTGGCGCAACTGATGAATAGATATTCCAAACTTGCTGTCGACATGACCAGTGGAAATCTTGAAATTACCTCCCGCCATGATGTGCGGGTTCAGCCTTATGCAAACGGGATAAGATCCTCCGAAGCGATTTCCGAATTGTTCAAGCAATGAAATATTATCAAGGTTGATGCTTACACCGGCATCTTTTGCTTCTACTACTTCAGCGAAGTCAACGCAATTGGGTGTGTACAAAATATTACCCGGTTGAAATCCTGCTTTCAATCCGAGCTTTACTTCATTGATGCTGACACAATCAAGCCCTGCTCCCAGCTCATTGATGTATTTCAGGATATTTATGTTCGTGAGCGCCTTGCAGGCATAGAAGAATCGCGTGGGTGTAGCGGCAAAGGCTTTTTGCAGCTTATCGTACTGTTCCCTGATCTTTTCAGCATGATAAACATATAGGGGTGTCCCATATTCATTAGCCAGTTGAATCAGTTGTTTCTGTGAAAGTTGTTGCGGCATGCATGCGAAGATATTGAAGCCTGCTGAGCGCGCCAAACGAATGGTAACCGATCCGATCAGGGTTCACCTGAAGTATCATTGCCTGCATTTCCTTCCGGGCCTGTTTCGCTGGCGTCTTCAACCAATTCTCCGGTTTCCGATACTGCCAGAAAGGAAGAAGGTGTCATATCTTCCTGCTCTTCCTGCCCCGGCTCAGATTCTTCATCCGATGGATGTGTATCCCTGATCACGGTAGGTTGGACCATGACGTCGGCAAATACTTCTTTAAGGCTTGGCAACTCACCTGGTGAGTTGATGCCGAAATAATCCATAAATGATCTGGAAGTTGCATATACCAGTGGCTTGCCGGGCATGTCTTCATTCCGGCCCGTGATCATGATCAGTTCTTTCTCAAGCAGCTTTTGAATTGAATAATCACAATTTACACCACGTATTGCTTCTATCTCCGATTTGGTAATGGGTTGCTTGTATGCGATGATGGCAAGCGTTTCAAGAGCGGCAGTGGAAAGTCTTTTCAGGTATTTTTCACCATTGAGCTGTCCCACCGTTTTATGAAACTCTTTCTTCGTGAGGAACTGCAGGCCGCCTCCGCTCTCACGAACTGAAAAAGGATAAAAGTCCGATGAATATTTTTCAACTATTCCATCTATTGCGGTTTGCACCTGTTCCATGGTCACTTTTTCATCCATGAATCCGAAAGCATTATTGACCAGCTCTGTCAGGTCAATTGCCGTTAACGGGCGGTCACTCGCGAATATGAGCGCTTCAATGTGGAGTATGAGGTTGGATATTTCCATTATTTTAAATAACGCTCGAATTTAGCCTTAAGTGCAGAATAATTGCCAGTAGATATCAACTTTCTATTCACAGCTTTGGCATAACATCAACGTTGTCCCGCAAGCGGAACAACGATTACAAACAAAAGTCAACCTTGTTACCCTTTAAGCGCGGCTGCTCCACTTACGATCTCTGTCAATTCTGTTGTAATCGCAGCCTGACGTGCGCGGTTATAAGAAATGCGAAGGTTCTTCAGTAATTCGTTGGCGTTTTCGGATGCTTTGTCCATCGCTGTCATCCTGGCGCCATGTTCTGAAGCGTTTGCGTCCAGCACTGCTTTGTATAATTGAGTATTGAGGATCTTTGGCATGAGCTCAGCGATCAGTTGCTCGCGTTCGGGCTCAAAAATGAAATCGCTTTTGCGGGCGCCGGGTTTCGCTTTCACCTTAGGAATCGGGAGAAAGCGCTCAACCGCGAAACGCTGTGTTGCGGCGTTTTTGAATTCACTGTACACAAGTTCTACAACGTCGAACTCTTTTTCACGGAAAGCCTTAACCGCTGCCTGCGCTGCCGCCTGCACGTTTTCAAAAGTCAAATGAAGGAAAATGTCTTTGTAAGTAGCGTCGGCCTTGTATTTATTTTTTATGAAATGCTCGTAACCTTTTTTGCCGATGTTCCAGATGGTAACATTCCCTTTTTTAAATGCGGCAGCATATTGCTGCTGGATTGTAAGCTTTGCCAGTTTAATAATATTGGCATTATAAGCGCCTGCAAGCCCACGGTCACTTGTGATCACAATTAGTAATACTCTTTCTACAGGTCTTTCAACCGCAAGGTCCGAACCAACTCCGCTATCATCGCCACTAACGATATTGCTGAGCATTTCCTGCAGTTTTTTGGCATAAGGACGCATCTGAATAATGCCTTCCTGGGCCTTACGCAGCTTGGCGGCGCTCACCATTTTCATAGCCTTGGTGATCTGCTGGGTATTCTGTACTGATTTTATTCGATTTCGAACCTCTTTTAATTGTCCGGCCATGGATTTGCGATTAGCTGATTTTCGGCCGCAAAGGTAGCGGAAAGCAGGTAAATTTCCACCCGAATTTGAAATTCGGGCTACATTTGCTGCCTGTTCATAAATAATATGGCTAAAGCAAGCAAGGCAAGTAAGACAAGCAATACCAGGAAGAGTTCTAAACCCGTAATTCTGGTGACAAATGACGACGGAATTACTGCCCCGGGGATCAAAAACCTGGTAGAGGCGGTAAAGGATCTTGGAAAAGTGGTGGTTGTGGCGCCTGACAAACCACAGTCGGGTATGGGACACGCCATTACTATTGGCAGTCCGCTCAGGCTGCATCAGGTACACGACTTTGAAGGCATAGAAGCCTACCAATGTACCGGCACCCCGGTAGATTGTGTGAAGCTGGCGGTGGATAAGGTTTTACACAGAAAACCTGACCTTTGCCTGAGTGGAATAAACCATGGAGCGAATCACTCCATCAATGTGATCTATTCAGGAACGATGTCCGCGGCTGTGGAAGCAGCAATTGAAAGTATTCCTTCAATAGGATTTTCATTGCTTGATTATAGTATTGAAGCGGATTTCACAGGAGCAAGGAAGTTTGCCAGACAGATCGTTGAACAGATGCTAACTGTACGTAACCTCGAAAAGCACATGGTGCTGAATGTGAACTTTCCGGCGGTGGATGTCAACCTGATCAAAGGCATCAAGATGTGCAGACAGGCCTACGCCAAATACGAGGAGGATTTCCTTGAAAGACATGATCCGCACGGCAGGAGGTATTTTTGGCTTACCGGCGAGTTTGTGAATCTTGACAAGGGAAAAGACACCGATGTTTGGGCGTTGAAGAACAATTATGTGAGCGTGGTGCCAGTACAATTTGATATGACAAATTACGTTTTGAAGGATAAATTAGAAAAAGCCTGGAAACTGTGATATTTAAAAAAGACAGCCTGAGAACAGGTATTGTGCTGGGGTTCCTGGCACCGGTGCTTGGAATGCTCGGCTATTACCTGATCAAATTTTATCCTAATAATGTAACTCCCCAGGAATTCTGGATGCTTCTAATGCAGAACCGGAGCTTCTTTACCGGATTAACGAGCATCGCCCTCATAGCAAATGCCGTGCTTTTTACCATTTTCATCAATACCCGGCGTGATCAGACCGCGAAAGGTGTCTTTGTCATCACCCTGGTCTACGGCATCGTTGTTTTGCTGGTCAAAGTGATCAGGTAACTTCCCATCTTTCAAAAAATTTCATGTCCTGCATCAAAAATTTCCTGTGCTGCATCGCAGGGTCCTTAAATTGCAGTGCTAAAATCCCGTAACAGTTTGGGTATGAAATATTACATCATTGCCGGAGAAGCCAGTGGAGATCTGCATGGCAGCAATCTGATCAGGGAATTAAAGAAACTTGATTCCCTCGCCAGTATTCGTTGCTGGGGTGGCGATCTTATGGAACAGGCAGGCGGCGATCTTGTGAAACACTATCGTGAGCTGGCTTTTATGGGATTTATTGAGGTGGTTAAGAATCTTGGCACCATCTTTAAAAATCTACGTTTCTGCAAACAGGATATTTTAAAATTTCAGCCCGACGCCATTATCCTAATTGACTATCCGGGCTTCAACCTCCGGATAGCTGAATGGGCTAAACTTAAAGGGATCAAAGTCATTTATTACATTTCTCCGCAGATATGGGCATGGAAGGAAAGCAGGGTGAACATCATCAAAAGGAGCGTTGACAAAATGCTGGTGATCCTTCCTTTTGAAAAAGACTTTTATGCCAGGTGGAATGTGCAGGTGGAATACGTGGGTCACCCACTGATCGAAGTGGTTGATCAGGCACAATCCGTAACACCACAGATCAATCCATTCAACCTCTCGCCCCTGAACGAGCGTAACATTATTGCATTGCTGCCAGGCAGCCGTGAGCAGGAAGTAGTGAAAAAACTACCGATCATGTTGCAGGCAGGCAAGGCATTTCCCGACTATCATTTTGTGATCGCCAAGGCTCCTTCCCTGGAAGATTCATTTTACGAACCCTTTCTTCAGGCGTATCCTAACGTAAGAGCCATCAGAAACAAAACCTATGAGTTACTGATGCAATCAAAAGCCGCTCTTGTTACCTCAGGAACCGCTACCCTTGAGACCGCCCTTTTTGGAGTACCTGAGGTAGTGTGTTATAAAGGATCGGCGATATCCTATCAGATCGCAAAACGACTTGTGAAGGTCAAATACATCAGCCTGGTAAACCTGATCATGAATAAGGAAGTTGTAAAAGAACTGATACAAGACCAGCTGACTCCTGCCAATATCGAATCGGAACTCAGTCGATTGCTTGACGATCCGGTCAGAAAACGTGAACTGCATCAGGATTACATGGATCTCCGGAATCTATTGAGGAAAGGTGGCGCAGCTTCTTCCAATGCTGCTAAAAGCATCTATAGCTATCTACAACAGGGCGCTACCGTCACTTCATCCGTAGCCTGACGCCGCTAAAGGCATCTTTCATTTGGTCAAAAGCCTTACCAGCATAATTATTAGTGCAAGCAGGAACAAAAGGATTGAAATCCGGTTGATGCCGTGCATATACTTTACAAAAGAAGTTTTCGGCCTGTTGGGGTCAGGCTTTCTCAGATAGAGGTATTCAGCTATTTGTTTTAGAACTCCCATTTTTTGTATACTGTTTTGGTTTGGCAGTTTAAACATTTTTAATTTCCTATTGCAATGAGCCTTGTGTATCCTGCCTGATCTTTAGCTGCATAACCATGGCGATTGAAGCAGCTCTTTGCTTGATTAGTTCCGCATTCAGGCCCTCAAAGAGATCATCAACCGTTGCGTTGAACAGCTTAAGCCACTCAGCGAAATGAGCCGGATTCAGTGGATGCCGCTGATGGAGCTTTTTGTGAACGATCATCGGGTTCCCGGCGTACGGGCCAGTGTGAAATAAAACACTTTCCCAAAAGTCGTACATAACCGGCAGATGGTGTTCCCAATCCACTTTCGCGATATCGTTGAAGATATAGCCAATGATTTCATTCGCCCTTACCCTGTTGTAGAAACTATTGATCAACAACACAATGTCCTGCTTATTTTCAATGTCATTTTTCTTCATGCAAAAGAGTGCATTGGGCACGCTTCTTGCAAAATTAAGCCTGCATAACCACTAACAATACGAATGTTTATGCAATGACGACTTAATGACAAAAAGAGTTAATAAATAAATTACCTCAGACGAAAATTTTATCGGCAGATAATTCTTATTTTTCAATACGATTAGCTTTATTCCCACCCCCTGACAAGTAGAAGGACAATTAGTTAGTTTCAATATTGTGAACCTTTAAAAAAGGATCTTATGGAACACTATGAATCTCCTTTGATCGATAACAGAAAAAAGACAATTCAGTTCACCATCCACAACAATTGTGCTTCGCAAATCTCGTTGGCCGGATCTTTCAATCATTGGGCTAAGGATGAGCTTTTACTGAAGCCGGGCAAGAATGGGAAATGGCAGATTCAGATACCTCTTTTGCCAAAAGGGCAATACTATTATAAATTCTTCATTGATGATCGCATGTGGGTGGAGGACATCGATAATCCATACAGGGTTCCTGATGGAGTAACCGGTTGGAACAGCGTATTAACGGTCAGTGATTAATTAATATTAAGTCAACACTTCAAAAGTAAGCCGGATGAATGTCCGGCTTATTCATTACAGGATTCAAGAGTTATTATAAAGCTTATAAACACTCTCCCTCACAGGCAGGCCCTTATCGCTGCAGATAAATTCAAGAACTTCCGCAATCTGCTCCGCTTTCACCCAGTTAGAAGGATCTGCGTCAGGCATGCTCTGACGGTTTGCGGGCGTGTCAATTGTACTTGGTACAATAACGGAGCTAACAACATTTACACCTTTTGCCTGTGAATTCAAAACCTCGGCAAGACGGAACAGCAGTGATTTTGAAAGCGCATACGCGATCATATTTTTCCCTTGCTCCGGTTTCAGCGCGGGACGTGCGCCAACAAATACGATCCGTCCATATTTTCGTTCCATCATGTGAAGGAATAAGGGTCGCGCAATATTGTAAGCTGTATCAAAATTCAATGTCCGCATTTTATTAATATCCGACGTTGTGGTTTCGTCAATCTTACCCATCGCAAAACCTCCTACCAGTAACAACGCGCCATGTATGTCGCCGTGTTTTTGGAACAGGCTTTTTGTGAAATCTGCAACAGCCGGTTCATCCGTTAGGTTCACGTTATGCATTTCATAATTTTCATTACCCTTTGCAAACTGAAGGTTGTTGTCCGCATTATCCACTGCAATTATTCTGTAACCGTTATCAAGGAATTTTTTTACAGTTGCGGTGCCCAGATTTCCGTTTGCACCGGTTATGATGATCGTCTTCATTGATTATTTCAATTTATTGGCAGCCTTGCTTCCTTCACCAAATTACTAACTATAAACAACACCAATAAAGTGAAATCGGAATCAAAAAAAAGGACCGGTCTGTCAATGACCGGTCCCACCCTAAACCAAACTGCATAAACACTATAAAACAAAGTTCCATTCGTGTGTATCTGCATGCCTGCCTGTTCTGATCGCATCCAATCGGTATTTGATCCGGTTCATAAGATTTTCATGGCTATACTCTGGCAAGTGAAAATCCCTTCCACCAATATTGATTGTCTGGATCGGCGCAATTACTGCGGCGGTGCCAACGCCGAATGCTTCCGTTAATGACCCGTTCCGGAATGCCAGTTCCAGTTCGGCAATACTAACAGGCCGTTCCGCGGTTTTATAGTCCAGATCATTGGCAAGTCTCAGAAGCGAATCCCTGGTTACTCCATCCAGGATTGTGTCGGACAATGGTGGAGTAACAAGTACGTCGTCAATAACAAACATAACGTTCATGGTTCCTGATTCTTCAATGTACCTGTTGTCGCGGCCACCTGTCCATAGAACCTGGTCGTACCCCGCCTGCTGCGCAAGACGGGAGGGATAAAATGCACCTCCATAATTTCCTCCGCATTTCGCATAACCGGTGCCTCCTTTCGCGGCTCTCGCAAATTCAGTTTCCACCTTAACCCGCAGGGGCTTCGGATAATAAGGGCCAACGGGTCCCGTGAATACCACAAACCTGAACTGATCGGAAACCTTAACGCCAAATCTTGCTTCACTCGCATACACAAATGGCCGCAAATACAATGCACTACCCGGTTCGTCCGGCACCCACGCGGCATCCATTTCCACCAGCTGCCGGAGGCCTTCCATGAAAACCTGTTCAGGTACAACAGCCATGCACATACGATCGAGAGAGCGCACCAGTCGTTCATAATGCTTGTCCATCCTGAAAATATTCACGCTGCCATTTTCCATGCGGAATGCTTTCATTCCTTCAAAAACAGTCTGGCCATAATGCAACGCCAGCGTTGTGGGGCTCATTGAAAGATTGGTGAACGGCACTATCTGAGGTGTAAGCCATTCTCCATCTGCATAATCGCAGATAAGCATATGGTCTGCGACGTATTTTCCAAACTCAAGATTATCGAAATCAACATCCTTTATGCCGGAACGTCTTGCCTTGTGTATGATTATGTCAGCGGTTTCCATTTTTTATGTTTTGAATTTTAGTACTGAAGAATACGTTTTTGTCCTGATATCCTGACTTGTGATCCTTTTCGTTGAGGCTTACGCGGAGAGCATTCTACCAGGAAATCCATCAGATGATAGTCGAAGGTCTGACTGCCTATGGTGAAATAGTGTCCCCCGCATATGCGGAATCCATGCTTTTCGTAGAAGCGAATACCGCGATGATTGCTGATGTGGGTGTCAAGCCATAAATGACAGGCCTTTTCATCGCGCGCAAGTTTTTTTGCAACGCAAATAAGTGCTTCGCCCGCGCCTTTTCCATGAAATTCCTGTAAGACATATATCTTTTGCAGTTCCATCTGGGAAAGGGAATCGATATCCTGGTTTAGAGAATTTCTCTTCAGTTTCACAAATCCTACAGGTTGTTCACCCGCAACTGCAAGGAAAAAAACATTTGTTTCCTTCTTCAGGCTGTTTGCAATTTTTGGAATTGAATAAGTATAATTGAGATAGTCACTCAATTCCTGTTTGCTTTCGAACAGGTGGCCGAATGTATCATCGAATGAACGCCGGCCAATAAATGCAATCAAAGGAGCATGTTCAGGTTTTGCACGAATGATTTGTATACCGGCGGCGGTTGGTTTTTTTTCCGGCTTCAGCCAGTATTCCATTTTTACATCGGCACGACGATAAATTCCTGATTCTACCATCAGATGATAAAACCCCATTTTCGAATAAAGGGCAATCGCGCCGGTGAGACTGCTGTGAGAATACAGAATTATCCGGTCAGCACCCAAAACTGCGGCTTTTTCAAATGACGCCCTGGTCAGTGCTTCAGCGATTCCTTTTCTTCTGAAATTTTCATCCACTGCCATTTTGGTGAATTCTAATGTGGAATCATCAATTTTTCTCAGGGCAACTGTACCTGCAATGGTACCATCGTATTGTGCCATGAGAATAACGCCTCCATTTTTCAAGATTGCTTCATCAGGCCGGGTGAGCGTGAAAATATCACGCTCCTCCATGAAGAAATACTTTTCGATCCACTGCCTGTTCAGTTGCTCGAATGCGGCCTGGTGTTCATGCTGGTAGTCGATAATATTTATGTTGCTCATATCTTTTGTTTTTTGAACTCCCTGTTTACCAGGTAAACGCCTCCAAGCGTAATACAGGTGCCAAGGATCATATTGGAATTCATTTTTTCCTGCAACAACAGCCAACCCAGTACCACTGCTACAATTGGATTGATGTAAGCATAAATGGAAACCAGTGTTGGAGGAAGTTTACTTATGGCGAATACATAGGCAGTGTACGCAATCAGCGATCCGAACAGAATAAGGTACAGCAACGAATACAGAGAAGCATTCCCAGCGGTTGCGAGATTTATGTACCTGCCCGAAATGAGGCAAATTAAAAGTGTCACTATCCCTGCAACCAGCATCTGCAACCCCACGTTGTAAAGTATGTCCACAGGCAAAGCCTTGCGTGATGAATATACAGTTCCGAATGCCCAGGTGACTGTGGATAGCAGTGCAAGCACCACTCCAAATGCAAAGGATTTATCGGACAGGTAATGCAGGTAGTCGTAAAAAATGACCAGCACTCCACCAAATCCTATAATGATACCAACAATCATCCACCTGGTGAACTTTGCATATTTCAGCAGCCAGATGCTGAACAAAGAGATAAAAAGGGGGATCAATGCGGCAATGATGGCTGCCAGTCCGCCGCTTATGTATTCCAGCGACCAGTTCAACAATCCGTTTGCGATACATAGAAGCAGAATGCCCTGAATGGATATTCTTTTTAATGACTCAATATCCGGCAGCTTGCATCCTTTCAGAAAGAAAAAACTTACCAGTATTAATCCCGATGAGAATTGCCTTACTCCTGAAAGAAATAATCCGGGCATGTGCTGCGCTCCCACCTTTGCCGCAATGAATGTGGTTCCCCAGAGAAAACTAACTAACCCTAATGCGATATACGCTTTTGTGAGGTCTTTCATGGCTATAATTTGTCCCAGCCGTTCTGGCTGATATTATTATTCAGGGTTGAATTACTTCGATAGGTTCAACCGGTTTACTGACAGTTTGCGAAATATTTCGGCCCAGCCTTACTACTTCTCTTATCAGCAGGTCAAAATCTTCGCGCCTGCTTCTGTGATTGGTAATTGCTGCCCGTATCGCGTATCTGCCATTTAATACAGTGAATGACGGAAGCGCGGAACCTGATTCATGCAACTGCATGAGAATTTCCTTGTTCAACTCGTTCAGCTTGTCATTATCAAGGCCGGGTACAACAAAACGAAAGCAAACGATGTTCATGTCAACCGGGGCAAGCAATTCCAGTTGATCGTTTGCTGAAATTAATCCTGCCAGGTATTGTGCCTGCTGCAGGTTTTGACGTACCAGTTGCCTGTACTTATCCAACCCATGCTCTTTGATGCTCATCCATATTTTCAACGCGCGAAATCCTCTCGACAATTCGATCCCCAGGTGGTTATAATGCTCTTTCCCTGCAATCAGTCCGCGCTCGTGCTGCTGCAGGTAACTTGCGTTTACCGAAAACGCATTCCTGTGAACCGATGCATCCCTGACAAGCACGCAACCTGCGTCGTAGTTCACATAAAACCATTTGTGAAAATCAAGCGCGAGGCTGTCTGCCAGCCGAAGTCCCTTCAGCTTTTCTGAGTATTCGGGAAGTATGTTCAATACTGCTCCGAACGCGCCGTCAATATGAAACCAGCAACCATATTTTTTTGCTAACCGCGCCAGTATTTCCAGGTCATCAATTGCGCCTGTATTCACAGTTCCTGCGTTTCCGATGATACAAAATGGTTGAAATCCGTTTTTTATATCTTCTTCAATTTTTTTTTGCAGCAGGTCGGTGCGTACGCAATAAGACTCATCAACCGGGATTTTCCGCAGATGCTCACTTCCGATACCAAGCAATTCAATGGTCTTCTGAATACAATTGTGAGTTTCAGCGGAGGCATAGGCCACCAGTTGTTTTGCTGATTGCAAACCCTTACTCCGGAAGCTATCGTTGAAATGGTTGCGTGCTACCGTCAATGCAAGAACGTTGGCCATAGAAGCTCCGGTGGTAAGCAGACCTGAACTGTCAGCAGAAAATCCAAACAATGACTTCGCCCAGCTTATCACCTGTTTTTCTACATACACGTCGGCATGTTCACCAAATGAAGGGCTTGCGTTCATTCCTGATGCAAGCATATCAGCAAGCATGCCTCCGGCCGTACCGGTTCCACAAACCCAGCCCCAGAATCGCGGGTGTACGTTACCGAGGTTGAATGGAAGAACATGCTCAACAAATTCCTGGTAAACTTTTGAAGCATCAGTCCCATCTTCCGGAACGGGCGTATCCAATGCATTCTTTGTTTCTTTGGGCAATGGTTGCCAGACCGGCTTGTCGCGTATATTTTTTAAATAATCGAACATGTCATCCAGCATCCTGTGACCCGTAGCACGGAGTTCGTCCCATGACTGAGGGTCAAGTGAAATTTCGTTTAATGATGGCTGTGATACTTTCATAAATGCAATAGTTTACCTGACGAAGAAATCCTCGTCTTTTTTGTGACATATAGATTACTGATCAGAGTTGCGGGGCAGGTTTCTGAATGACGATACAAAAATGTTCAGAATTTTATTGAAAAAACAGATTCAGTTTTTTTAATTTTGACTATATCAGATTTTTTAACAACTATGGGAAAGTCAAAATTTGTCACAGACGATCACCTTTATCTGCAGGTAGCGGATGGAATAGAAAAAATGATCTCGGATGAGATATTAAGGATTGGCGACAAGCTCCCCTCGGTGCGGGTATTAAGTGAAGAATATGGTATCAGTATGGGAACGGCCTTCCAGGCGTATTATCATCTTGAAGGGAAAGGGCTTGTTGAATCGCGCCCAAAGTCGGGTTATTACGTGCGCTTCAACCACAGGCGGTTTCCCGATCTTCCCAAGATGGCACAGCCTGAGCCGGTTACATCCGAGGTGAGTGTGAACGATATGATCGCTACAGTGTATAAGGACATCACAGCGAACGACGTTATCAATTTCGCGGTTTCTTCTCCCGATGTAACGCTTTTACCCGTTGCGAAGCTGAACAAATCGGTTATGCACGCGTTGCGCACTTCCAAAAATCATTGCATTTCGTACGAGCATATACAGGGTAATGCGGATCTCAGAAAACAGATCGCCCGGCTTAGCTTTAACTGGGGAGGCAAGATCAGCAGCGAGGAAGTGATTGTTACAGCAGGTTGCATGGAAGCGCTTGTGCTTGCGCTTCGGACGGTTACAAAACACGGGGATACGGTTGCGGTTGAGCGTCCTGCTTATTTCGGATTGTATCAGGCAATTGAAAGCCTTGGATTAAAAGTGGTGGAAATCTCATCGGATCCGGTAACAGGTCCGGATCTCGACTGCCTTCGCAAAGTGATCGCCCGTTTCAGCATCAAGGCGTGTGTATTCGTTCCAAATTTCAGTAATCCGCTGGGAAGCTGCATGCCAGATGAAAAAAAGAAAGAGCTTGTTTCTCTCATCACTAAACACAACATACCATTAATTGAAGATGATATATACGGCGAGTTATATTTCGGCAAGCACAGACCGAAGACATGCAAGAGCTTTGATACGGAAGGATTGGTAATGCATTGCTCTTCGCTTTCAAAATCATTAGCGCCGGGTTACCGTATCGGTTGGATCCTGCCGGGCAAATTCACGGAACGCGTGAAGCAGTTAAAAATGATGCACACTGTAAGCAGTCCCACGCTGACACAAGTTGCCATGGCGCATTTTCTCAGCATTGGCAGGTATGAATATCATCTGAAGAATCTGCGGAAGGCGTTACATACTCAAAGCATGAGATACATTCAGGGGATCATGCAATATTTTCCGCAGGACACAAAAATATCACGGCCACAGGGTGGTTTCTGTCTTTGGGTGGAATTGAATAAAAAGGTGAACGCATACAAATTATGTACTGAAGCTTTAAAGCATAATATTTCAGTGGCGCCGGGCCAGATATTCAGTGCCAGTTGTAATTATTCCAATTGTTTGCGCATTGGATATGGAAAGCCCTGGGATGAGGACATTGAATACGGTCTGATGATTTTGGGAAAATTAATCAAGAAGATGATGTAAGGTTAAGACAGTGCGTTCAGTCCTCACTGAGATAATTCTCCAGCTCTCTCAGTGAAATAGGTTTTTCCCAGATCTTCAACGCAGGCGTAATCTTCACATTTGGCAGATCGGGATGATACGCGCTGATAAGATTTAATTGCAGTTCGGGATAGAGATCCAGAAAATACAGGGCCTTTTCCCATCCCAACCCATCTGGCAGGTTGTTATCCAGGAAAATGATTTCCGGCAGAATTTTCTTGGCCTTTTCAACTCCAGCCGCAAGTGTATGTGCATAATACACATCATAATTATGGCGGGTTAGATAAGCCTTGAGTAATAGGCAGAAATCCACCTCATCATCGATAATCAAAACTTTTTTCATATGGTATCTGAAACTCCCGGCTAACTGCCTATACAATTACCATAAAAAACATGCTAATCATTTGGGGATGTATTTACACAGTTTATAACGGTCATTAAGCCTGTGTTCGTCTACCCATCAAGGCATAATTTTTTGAAGGTAATAAGAAACAAAGTTGAAATTATTAAACTTTTCATTATGACTACAAAAACTAAAATCGTCCTCGGCATAGTCGGAGCAGCTGCCGCAGGCGCCGCTATCGGAATGTTAATGGCACCAGAAAAAGGTTCTGACCTGAGAAAAAAGATTGCAAAATCAGCACAGGACTGGGCTAATCAACTTGCTGACCTGGTAGCAAGTGGTCAGGAAGAGCTGAAGAATCTGACTTCAAAAGGTTCTGATCTGGTAAATGAGTATTCTTCCCAGGCTGGTAATGCAGCCCGTCGCGCAAAAGAAGGAATGTCTTCATGATATTAAAGCAGGCCTTTGTGCCTGCTTTATTTCATTCCCTGAATGTCAGTCAAACAAAGCTATGATGGAAGATCTGAAAGAGCAGGACCTACGGGACACTGCTGATCATGTTTCAATTAAGTCGGCCTTCAGTAACTTTAAGCAAAGTACCGAAGACGTTGTGGACACTTACTACCGGCTCGCAGTTGCTACTGCCACTAAAAAAGGCGCTAATGCAGCCGCAGCGGGAGTTAGCGGAGTTCTGATGGCATTTCTCGGAGCACTGATGTTCCTGTTTGCCTTTATTGGACTTGCTTTTTGGGTTGGTACGCTGATCAACAGCACCGCCGGAGGATTTCTGATAGTTGCCGGATTCTTCGGATTATTACTGGGCCTGGTCGTCGCAACAAAAGGCCGGCTCATTTATCCAGTCATTCGCAACAACATTGTGAAAAAAGTATATGAACAACAGAATAACACCAGTAATAACATCGTACGAGGAACTGCTTCAGGAAGAACAGCGATTAAAACAGAAGTTAACGCTGCAGAAGGCTGATTTCAGTCACCACTTCGAAATTCTGAAGCATAAGCTCAGCCCGGTTGAAAAGATCGCAGGCGTGGTGAAGAATTTTACCACTCCCGATACAAGGAATCCCCTTGTAAATACTGGCGTAAACCTGGGAATTGACGTATTGCTCAGAGGATTTTATTTCTCCAGGGTTGGATGGCTCACTAAACTTGTAGTACCGTTTGTACTGAAGAACCTCTCCAGCAATTTTGTAAACAAGAAAGGCAGACCATTTTTTAAAACGCTGAAGTCTCTGATCGGGAAAAACGGAAAGGCCAAGACTCATTAAGCGGCCTGAGCAGAAGGATGCCTGCTATTCTGAAACGGGAGCGGCATTTTGCCAGTATTTTCTTATCTCTTCAACAACTTTAAGCAGGCTGTCGAAACTTACGGGTTTCACAACATATGTATTGGCGCCCAGTTCATAACAGCGCCTTATTTCATTTTCGCTATTAGTTGTTGTGAAAACTACTACCGGTATCTTCTTAAATTCGGGATGTTGTTTGATCTCCTTGAGCACTTCACGACCATCTTTTTTGGGCATGTTCAGGTCAAGCAATATAAAAGAGGGGTAATGTCTTTCCTTGGGTTTCTTTTCTTCGATTGTGTATAGAAACTTCAGTAATTCAATACCATTTTCAACAAATTCTATATCATCTTCATAACCTTTTTCCTCAAAAGCGGTTTTAAACAGGAAACGATCATCGGCATCGTCCTCGGCTATGAGAATAAAAAGTTTATCCACTCTGGTCATTTTCTCAAAAATAGGAAAATCGGTCAACTAACCTAGTTTTCCGTTGGTTAAGCTAAATTATTTTCAATCTCTTTTACCACGTAACAATGCAACCAGAAGGAGAATAAAAACAGCTCCCCCAACGATCCATACCCAGGGTTGAGTGTACCAATCACCGCCCTTGTTGACGTCAACGTCAATATCAACCTGTTTTTCCTGTGCAAAAAGCTTCATAGCGAATAAAAGCATCATGGCCAGCGCAAGAATTGAGTTCGCCCATTTAAAATTTACCTGTTTCATATCTAAATCCTTTATCATAATAGTAAAAATTACAGACCACCCGGTAAGCACACAGACTGAGCAATAAGTTCCCCACCGGACTGATTAATGGGAATATGGGAATTTTAACTGTTTCTGGTATTCTTTTTTGAGGATAATTGCGGAACCATTCGATCACTTCAAATATTTATTTATGAAAAAGGGCAAAAATGAGCCGGGCAACCTTCGTACAAAACCGGCCGATAACCCTGACAAGGACAAACTGAGAGAAAATCCTCACAATGATGAGAAGGTAATTTATCAGAAGGACCCTGAACCGGGTTCAAATCCTGAATTAAAGACAGGCTCTACCTTTGCGCAGAAGGATGCGGAAGGAATGAACAGGGTAACCAATGAACAGGAACAGAACCAGGTTGTGAATCCGGGCGTAGGTGATCTGCAGGGATCATCGGCGGATAAAGCTGAAAATTCTGACAGGAATCCCTATGAAACCACTTCAGGCGATCCGGAAGAACGGAAAAAAGATAAACCGAACCTATAAAGGCAAAAATTAAATATACTATTATGAAAATGAAATCTTTTGTACCCGTGCTATCATTGTTTTTGCTTACAGCCGGCGGTTGTAAAAACATGAACAAATCACAGAAAGGAGTTTTGATCGGCGCAGGCGCTGGCGGAGCTGTTGGAGCTGCCATTGGTAAAGCTGCAGGCAATACCGCGCTGGGTGCCATCATTGGCGCAGCAGTCGGTGGCGTAGCAGGAGGTATCATCGGAAGGCAAATGGATAAGCAGGCAGAAGAAATTTCCCAGATCCCGGGCGCTGAAGTCAAGAGGGTTGGCGAAGGCATCAACGTAACTTTTGAGACGGGTGTATTGTTTGGGTACGACAGGGACGATCTGACGGCAGATGCGCGCAAAAGGCTGAGCGACCTTGCAGATATATTAAATAAATATCCCGACACATATGTACTGGTAGAAGGTCATACCGATGCAACCGGAACGGATAACTATAATATGGACCTGTCTCAAAGGCGTGCGAGCACTGTTGCATCGTATCTGAAGACTGAAGAGATTCGCAGTCAGCGAATCATCACCAAATGGTATGGCGAATCACAACCCAAGTATTCAAATGAAACTGAGGCCGACCGCTCGAAGAACAGGCGTGTAGAATTTGCTATTTATGCAAATGAAAAGATGGTGAACGACGCGAAGAAACAGGCGGGGAGTTAATGCAAAATGAAAAATTCAAAATGTAAAAAGGCTGACCAAATGGTCAGCCTTTTATTATAAGCCAGTATTAGAAGAACTAATGCAGGCTTAATCTACTCGCCTGAACCCGCCGGCAATCAATGAAAGCAGGAACAGTACTATAAAAATGTAAAACAAAATCTTAGCGATAGAAGCCGCGCCTGCAGCTACACCTGTAAATCCAAGAATTGCCGCTATTACTGCAATTACCAGGAATATGAGCGTCCAACGTAACATAAGCTTATAATTTAAAAGTGATTAATTACATTATTTAATTGGTTCATACAATTTTGTCCGGTTACCCGGGTCGTCATTTTGCGGTTTCTCCGCCGGGTGAACGAATATCGGCACTTCTGCAAATTCATTCACTTCCGTGACCGTTGGCCTGGAAGGACATCCTCCGTGGATATTCCCAAACCACTGGTCAGTTTCCTGTTTACTCTTAGGTGGTGTTAGTGTTTCCATACAGCAGCTTTTGTACAGTATATCCTCGAATTACTATGCCAAAAAAACAATGCTTAACCTGAACATTTTAACTGCTTCTTTGTAGACTTATTTTCACACTTTTGATATTATACACCCGATCTGAGAGCAATTTAAGCTATTACAGCTTTATGGTATATGCGTTAAAAATCAATAAACCCAGGGCCATTATGGAATAACTTTTTCTGCTGCTGATATATGAAAAAGAAATCCACCGGCAGAAAAGCTGTATCAAAGAAATCAACAAGGAACAACAAACTTTCGATTCCTGTAGGCCCAACATACAGGTCATCGATGAAATTGATAGACAAGGTAGCCCTGATCACGGGTGGTGATAGCGGTATTGGAAGAGCAATCGCCATTCATTATGCAAAGGAAGGAGCAGATGTGGCAATTGTTTACCATACCAGCGATAAGGATGCGAAAGAGACACAGGCTTTGGTTGAAAGCGAAAACAGGACATGCCTTCTTTTCAAGGGAGATATTGCTAAGGAGACTTTCTGCAGAAAAACAGTGCGCTCGGTGCACAAACATTTTGGTAAGCTGTCGATACTTGTAAATAACGCCGGCCTCCAGGAGGTTGATAAGGATTTTATGGACGTGAGCTCGGGCCAGATGAGACGCACGTTTGAGGTGAATATTTTTTCGTTTTTTTATTTTACACACGAAGCGCTCAAAGTACTGGATAAAAATGGAACGATCATAAACACTACTTCGGTTACTGCTTATCGTGGTAGTGAACACCTGATAGATTATTCATCTACCAAAGGCGCAATTGTTTCATTTACCCGTTCACTTGCGAAGAACCTTGCCCCGAAAGGAATACGGGTCAATGCTGTTGCGCCCGGACCGATCTGGACTCCGCTCATATTCGATACGTTTGACGAAAAGCACATCCGTGAGTTCGGCAAAAAGACACCGATGGAGCGGGCTGGATTTCCGTATGAAGTAGCGCCCGCCTATGTTTTCCTTGCTTCAGACGACGCGAGTTATATTACAGGACAGGTACTGCACATAAACGGTGGTGAAGTTGTGGGAGGTTAAACAGGAAAGTATAAAAAGAATTGCGCGCCTTCGTTTGTTTTGCCTGAAGCTACAATGTACCCATTGTGATTGACCATTACTCTTTTCGCTATTGCAAGACCCATTCCTCTGCCGGCAAACATTGTGTCACGATTGTGAAGGCGCTGGAACATGCTGAATATCTTCTCTGCGTATTCGGCATCGAATCCCAGTCCGTTATCTGTAAAAGCAATCCGGTGGAAGTTCAATTGCTGCATTGCTTTCTCCCCTGTCATTAATTCCTCTCCTTTTACAACCTGATGCGAGATCACGATTTCAGGAGCTACCCCTTCACGCGCGAATTTGAGTGAATTGTCGATGAGCGCTGAAAAAAGCAAAACCAGCTGGTCATAATGACCTTTGATCACAGGTAACTGATCAACGCGAAAGGACGCAGAAGAATCTGCCAGGCGTAGCCTGAATTTCAGGCCTACTTCATCAAGCACATCGCTAAGATCTACTTTTTCTGTTTTTGAATTATTGCTTACGAGGTTCGCATAATTGCCGAGGTCGCGGATAAGCTCCTGCATCACATCGGCTGAATGTTCGATACGTTGTACAATTGACCTGGTATCTTCATTCATTTCATTCGCGTGTTTCGAAGATAGCAGATTGCTGAACGTGCGGATCTTCCGAAGTGGCTCCTGCAGATCATGGGACGTTATATATGTAAGCCTTTCCAGTTCCTTGTTCGCTTCATTGGCCTGCCGGATCTCATTTTCCATCCGCCGGTGATAAATTGACCTTAACCTTATCTCACGTAATAATACAATGAATGAAATAGCAAAGATGAGCAGCGCAAAAAGAAACAGTGTCCGGAACTCAGCGTTGTGAACCCGCTCGTAAGAAGTCTTTTTTTCCATGTAAACACTGCGGTCGTTCATTTCTACCTGCTCCATTTCCTTTATGAAATCCGGCAGGTCGGTACGCAATGGATAATTTCGCAACATGGCCGAATCCACACTTGCAGAATCGTTACTGCTTTTTACTATCAGCTCGTTTAGCTGGTGAATTCTGTTTATGAGGTTAAAGTTGAGATTGTTCAGCCGCATTCTCAGGTTATGCCGTTCGGGGATTAGTCGTTTTAGACTGTCCTGAACAGCCCGGATACCTTCAAGCGCAATGGAATATTCATTAAAAAAGGCGGTATCCCTGTTGAGAACAAAACTTCGCTGGCTTGTTTCCGCTTCTCTTATATAATAAGAAAGCCTGTAAAGTTCGGTAATGAGCGTTTGGGAACTATCGATCTTATCACGGCTATCAATATAATCTTCCAGCCGGGCGGTGTAAAGAAATGAAAGGGCCGATAGAAAAAGGACGGACACCATGAAAGCCGAAATAGTATAAATAAATCCTCTCTTCATGCTAAACTGGTTAGTTTTTCCTCATTCTGGGGAATTTTCTACACGTGATCTTAAAACCGGGGCAATTTAAGAGTTATCAAAAATGAGCCGCGACAACTGCTCAGTTCCTTAAATATTGATTTTCAGCTTATTTCCGCCATGCCAATTTTTTGGTGCTTGACTTGCGTAAGTTAAAGCAAGAAAACAAACCAACTTATGCTGCATCAGAATCTTCTGCAAAAACAACAAGGCAGGATACTTCCTCAGCAAATTCAGCTACTCAATCTATTCCATTTGAATTCCCTGGAACTTGAGCACAGGCTTCAACAGGAATTGGAAGATAATCCATTACTTGAAGAAAATACCTCGGATCTTGAACTTGAATCTGAAAAATATAACAAAGATAAAGTTCAGGATTATCAGGATTGGGAAGAGTATGGATACGATGATATTCCGGATTATACTACGGAATATGCGGGCTATTTAAGCTCTGAGGATTTACCCCAGCGTCCATTAACTGAAACGAGATGTTTCAGAACTGATTTAAAAGAACAATTCCGGTTGCTTGAAGTAACTGAAGAAGAAATGAAGTTATCAGATTACCTGATAGATTCATTAAGTGACAATGGTCTGCTTGAGCAGGAGCTTGAAAAAATCGCTGAAGATCTTTCCTTCAGGCTTAATACGTGGATTGAACCCGAACAACTCGAAAAAGTATTGGTAAAAATTCAGCAACTGGAACCTGCCGGCATTGCAACCCGTTCTATACAGGAATGCCTGATAGCACAACTGCTGAGAATGAATAATAAGAGGCCTGATGTGAAAAAGGCTACGTTGCTCATACAAAATCACTACAATGATCTTCGCAACAGGCATATGGAAAAGATCATGCAGAGCCTGGAAATTGATGAAGATGAATTGAAGATCGTATTGCAGCTTGTAGCCAAATTGAAACTGAAGCCTATATCTGAAAAAATTTCAGGGACCGGTGTAAATAATAACATCGTACCTGATTTTGTTCTATTCAGGGAAGGAAATTATCTGGAAGTTTCATTGTACAGGCAGCGTTCAGCTTCGCTTTACCTTAATCCTTCATGGATGGAAACCATCCAGCATACCCAAAAGAGTGATAAAACTGATAAAGCAACGCATCAGTACCTGAAAAATAAATTACAGTCGGCGCAATGGTTCATCAATGCGATCCGTCAGCGCGAATCCACCATGCTGAAAGTAATGAAAGCTATACTGCATCATCAGTATGAGTATTTCACTGAAGGCGACATAAAACTTCTGCGTCCGATGATCCTGAAAAATATTGCTGATGAAACAGGCGTAGATATTTCTACTGTTTCAAGGATCACCTGCAACAAATATATTCAAACACCTTTCGGTACCTTGCTGCTAAAGGATCTGTTCACTGAAGGGCTTTCCAATTCTGAAGGAGCGCTTATCAGCAACAAAGTGATCCAAAGCACTATTGAAGAGGTTATTGAAAGCGAAGAAAAGACCAATCCCTATACCGATCAGCAACTGGTTCAGGTGCTTGCAGAACGGGGAATCAAGGTCGCAAGGCGTACAATTGCCAAATACCGGGAGATGCTGCAGATACCGGTTGCCCAGGTTCGCGCACTGTGGGCATAATTTTTCCTGCTAATGAAGTAATTTTGAACTGAAACTATATCTATGCCGAAGATTTTTGTTATTGATGACGATCCGGATATCTGTTCTTTATTGAAACGTTTCCTGTCCCGTTACGGATTTGAAGTACTGGAATCCCATTCAGGGAAAAAAGCTCTTAATATTCTTGAGACCTTTGTTCCTGACCTGGTGATGGCCGACTTCAGGCTTGAAGACATGGACGGGAAGAATCTCCTTATCAAGATCAAGGAAAAGTACCCGAAGGTACCGGTCATTATTATCACCGGATACAGTGATATAAAAACCGCGGTGGAGGTTATGAAGCTTGGCGCGTATGATTATGTTACCAAGCCACTCTTTCCCGATGAAATTCTGGTAACTATCCGCAAAGCCCTTGAATCGGATGTTTCTTCTCCCGCGTATGCAGCTCCGGCCCCTTCTGTTTCTTCCGATGCCAATGTTATCAAAAAGGACAAAAAGCCAACCCAGCCGGTCAATCCGGATGAGCCCATATTCAGCGACAGCGTGGCTTTTCAATATATCCTTAAACAGATAAACCTGGTAGCCCCGACCAATTACAGCATAATCATTTATGGTGAAAGTGGTAGTGGAAAGGAAGTGATTGCCCAGGAAATACATAAACGCAGCAAGCGGAAGGACAAACCTTTTGTCGCCATCGATTGCGGCGCGTTGTCAAGAGAACTGGCGGGCAGTGAGCTTTTCGGCCATGAAAAAGGCGCCTTTACCGGTGCGATGAACCAGAAACTGGGGAGTTTTGAATTGGCGAATGAGGGAACCATCTTCCTTGATGAGATCGCGAATCTCTCTTATGATATCCAGGTTTCATTATTAAGGGTAGTACAGGAGCGAAAAATGAGGCGGGTAGGTGGCACGCGTGATATTGAACTGGACGTACGAATAATTATCGCCAGTAATGAGAAACTTTGGGAAGCAACCCGCAAAGGAAAGTTCAGGGAAGACCTTTATCACCGCTTTAATGAATTCAGCATAGATGTACCGCCACTCCGTGAAAGGAAGGACGACATCATGGTATTTGCAAGGCATTTTCTGTTGCTGACAAACCGGGAGTTGGGTAAGGACATCCAGGATTTCACTCCGGAGGTTGAGAACATCTTCAAGAATTATGTATGGCACGGAAACCTGCGTGAGCTTAAGAACGTGATCAAACGTGCTACGCTGCTTACTGATGGTGACTACGTTGAAGCGAAGACCCTGCCGTTTGAAATATCAAATTATTCCAAACTGCAATTCGATTCATCGCAGGAACCTTCATCAACTGTTTCCAACAACGTGAATGTCCCTGTAAGCATTTCGCTTCCCGAAACACCACGGCATGTGAATTCAGAAATTACGCTGAAGGAAGCCAGTATTGATGCTGAATATGAAATGATCCTGCAGGCTTTGAAGAAAGTAAATTTCAATAAAAGCAAGGCTGCCAAATTATTAAACATAGATCGAAAAACTTTGTACAATAAGATGAAGCAATACAGGGAATTCAACAATTCCTGACGCCCATCCATTAATCCATGAACCTCAAAAGTCCAGTTACGCTCCCCTCTGCAATGCACGAATCCGTTGACTTGCTGCGCGATGCAGAAGAGTTATTACAATATGGCTCATGGATCTGGACGCCTGAATCAGATACGATGGAATGTTCGGCGGGAATGTACCTGCTAATGGGGCACTCCCCTGCTTCTGATAATTCAAAACATACGCTGGCCGATTTCCTCGGGCATTTTCCGGAGGATGAAGCTGATTCTTTTCAGAAAGAAATCGATGTAGCATTTGCGAAAGGCACTCCTTTCCGTTTCATACACTCCGTTACAAATAAGGAAGGCAGAACAATGAGGGTTGTATCGACAGGAAAGGTTGTAAACAGGAACGGAACATTGAGTTTGATGGGCGTTACACAGGACATTACTGACAATGTACTGTTGCAGGAGAACGTTCTGAAGGAACGCAAGAGAATGGATCAGTACGAATTGTTCCTGAAGTTCGGAACCTGGCAGTATTCTGCTGCCACCAATCAGATAACCTGGTCGGCCGGCATGTATAATCTCTTCGGATATGATGCGGTGAAGGACAAAAACCTGGCAGTTAATGAAGCGCTTTATCAGAAACATATTGATCCGTCAGATTACGAGAAAGGTCTGTTGCTGAAAGCCGAGACGATCCAGAACAGGGATGAATACTTCTGGCAATACAGGATCACAACAGTTAATGGTGAAAACAAGTGGCTGGAAACTTATGGCCATACAGTACGTGATAAGAATGGTAAGTTCATCAATACATTTGGCATTACACGTGACATCACGAGACTTAAATTGTATGAACACAGCCTCGAGATGAAGATCCGTGAGCTGAATCGTTCAAATTCAGAGCTGGAAGAATTTGCGTATGTAGCTTCACACGATATGCAGGAGCCGTTAAGAAAGCTGATAACTTTCAGCGAACGGCTTACAACAAAATTCTCGGACGTTTTGCAGGAAGAAGGCCAGTTGTATCTGAATCGTATGACAGCGGCCACGAAAAATATGAGGTTGCTGATTGATAATCTGCTTGATTTTTCACGCATTTCCCGCACCGGTGATGAGTACGAAAAAACCGACCTTAATGAGATCCTGCAAAAAGTATTGAATGATCTTGAAGTCAGTATTGAAGAAACAAAAGCAGTCATTGCTACAGAGAAACTTCCTGTAATTGAAGCGCAGGCGCCGCAGATGAAACAATTGTTCTCTAATATACTGAGCAACGCTTTAAAATTCCGCAAAACTTCTGTTCCTCCGCAAATCAATATAAGCTGCCAGGTCTTATCTGATTCAGAAATTGAAAGTTCCAATCTTGAAAAGCGAATGAAGTATTTCAGGATTGATATCAGGGACAATGGAATAGGCTTCGAGCAGGAATATGCGCAGCGCATATTCCAGATATTTCAACGCCTTCACGGGAAGGCTGAATATCCCGGCTCGGGCATAGGCCTTGCCATCTGCAAAAAAATAGTTGATTACCATAACGGTATGATATATGCGCAAGGGCAAATGCACGAAGGCGCGGTCATAACCGTCATTTTACCGGAAAAGCAATAAATTTCCACCATGATATCACCTGAGCATTCCATCAGAATACTTATAGTTGATGATGATGAGGATGATTTCCTGATCATCAGCGATTATATCAGGAATATCAATCCCACTCGGTTTGTTTTACACTGGTGTTATAACTATCTCGAAGCGCTTACACACATGAAGAATCATAATTATGATCTTTATTTTGTGGACTACAGGCTTGGGGCAAAGACAGGACTTGATCTGCTGAAGGAAGCAATCAGCGCCCAGTGTGAAGAACCGATAGTGTTACTTACCGGTAAAGGCAATTACAAGGTGGACATGGAGGCAATGCAGGCCGGCGCTGTGGATTACCTTATCAAAACTGAACTCACTTCAGAAAAGCTCGAACGTTGCATCCGCTATTCCCTTGAAAGGTCAGCAACCATTAAGGCATTAAGGGCGAATGAGAGAAAATACAGGAATATATTTGAACGATCCAAGGATGCAGTTTTTATTACCGATGAAACCTGCAAGTTCATAGACATCAATGAAGCTACCAGTCGTCTGCTGGGATATACAAGAGAGGAATTGCTTGAAATGGACCTTTGTGAACTGATCACGAATGATTCAATTCGCGATAAATACCGCGACGTTCTGGAGAGAAGAAAGGAAGTGGACGATATGGAGGTGGAATTGGTCACTAAAGATTCCAATAAGATCAATTGTATCTTATCAGCCTCTACTGTTCATGATACAGACGGATCTGTATACATACAGGGGATCATACATGATATCACCAATCTGAAGAAGGCTGAAAAAGCCACGTTGCAGGCAGAAAAGCTCGCCGCGGCTGGACGGCTTGTGCGGACGCTGGCGCATGAGGTGCGCAATCCACTAAACAACATCAATCTTTCCGTTGAACAGCTAGGCCATAATGATGAATCCGATGAAAAGCGTTTCCTGCTGGACGTCATACAACGTAACAGCAAACGCATTGGCGGGCTCATTACGGAGTTGCTCGACTCGTCGCGGCAAACGGAGCTGGTGATGGAAAAGTGCACACTTCAGGGTATCATGGATGACACAGTTTCAACCGCCCTTGACCGTATTACACTGCAAAAGATCAATATACAGATCAGTTATCTGGATGACCCGGCCTATATCATGGCTGACAGGCAAAAGCTGAAGATCGCGTTCCTGAATATTATTATTAATGCCATTGAAGCCATCGCGCAACCGCCTGGTAATATTACTATTGACATTTCCAGGAAAGGGTCAAAATACGTGGTTCAGATCGGTGATAATGGGAGTGGCATCAGCGAGGAGAACCTTTCCCGGCTTTTTGAGCCTTATTTTACTTCAAAGAGAAATGGAATGGGATTAGGGCTTGCCTCCACTCTTACAATATTGCAAGCACATAAGGCCACTGTTGAGGTAACCTCAAAGGTTTCGGAAGGAACCGTGTTTTCGATAGCTTTTATGCCCATTGGGTACTAATAATAAAAAAAAGGCTACCTGAAAAAGGTAGCCCTGTAACCCCAAAGGAACCGTCCTCTTAAAAAAAGATTTATAAGAAGTTTTATTTTAATCGCTTGTTCTGATATTTATACTCCAAATGCCGTACCTGAATTTTTGTGCTTTAAAATGGGTGATTATTGGGGAAATCGGGGAATGATTTCAACAAATTTCATCCACGAAACGGGGAGGAAACCGGCCGGCGTGGCACAAAAGTTTTAGGTCTATTACGGGTACCATATTGAGTCTGCGGCTACTAAATACCCTCATAGGAAGTCACTCAGACCCAAATGCAGCCTCCAACAATTAAACTTCATAATATGAGAGCGATATGGACGGGTGCAATAGGCTTCGGCCTGGTAAACATCCCTGTAAAAATGTACAGCGCCACACAAAGCAGTACGCTTGATCTTGACATGCTGGACAAGAAAGACCACTCCAACATCAAATTCCAGCGGGTAAATGAAAAAACCGGAAAAGAGGTAGCCTGGGAGAATATTGTAAGAGGTTATAAGTATAACGGAGAATACGTGGTGCTCACGGATGATGATTTTAAAAAGGCCAGTCCCGAAAAATCAAAGATCATTTCAATTGAGCAGTTCGTGGATGAAGATGAGATCGATACGATTTTTTATGAAACCCCGTATTACCTGGAACCTGAAAAAACCGGGGCGAAGGCGTATGCGTTGCTGAGAGACGCGCTGGAGAAAAGTAAAAAGGTAGGATTGGGCACCTATGTTATGAGAACAAAGGAAACCATTGGATTAATTAAGCCAATGGATGACGTGCTGGTGCTGAATAAAATCCGTTTTGCGGAGGAGATCAGGGATCATAAGGAGCTGAAGACACCCTCAGAAAAGAGCAAACCCAATGAAATGAAAATGGCCATGGCGCTGATAGACCAGCTTACGGGCCCATTTGATATCGAAAAATACAAGGATTCCTATTCCGATCAGCTGATGAAACTGATTGAGGCAAAAGCCAAAGGCAAAAAGATCACTGCTCCTACAATGAAGGTGGTGCACTCCAAGTCGCGCGACCTGATGGAACAGCTCAAGGCCAGCCTGAATACATCTAAACGAAAAGCTTCCTGATGGGATTAACTGAATACCGGAAAAAAAGGAATTTTAAGGCTACTCCGGAACCAGCACCTAAAGTTGAACGGTCGAAGAAGAAACGGTTTGTTATCCAGCGTCACCAGGCCACCCGGCTTCATTATGATTTCCGGCTTGAGCTGGATGGCGTTCTTAAAAGCTGGGCTGTGCCTAAAGGGCCTTCACTTAATCCTTCACATAAAAGGCTGGCGATGATGGTAGAAGATCATCCGGTCAGTTACATCAGCTTTACAGGTGTTATTCCGGAAGGTAATTACGGAGCGGGAGAAGTGGAGATTTGGGATGAGGGTACCTATACTCCTGTTGATGGCAAGTCAAATCCCATTTCAGAAAAACAGGCGATGGCCGCGCTGGAATCAGGAAACTTCAAATTCAGCATTGAAGGCAGGCACCTGAAGGGTGAGTTTGCCCTGGTGAGAATGAAGGACGAAAAGAGCTGGCTCCTGATAAAACACCGCGATGAATATGCAACAGATGATGAATATGACAGCGAAGAGGTTTTGCCAGTGAAAACAATCAAAGAAGTAATCCGGAATAACAAACAATCTCCAAAAGCTAAAAAAGCAACGCGACCAGTATCGACGGAGAAAAAGGCCAGCACTCTAAAAAAGAAATCGAAAACTACACTCAAATCACTGGTCCCTGATAAAACAACAACTTCAAAAAAAAACGCGGTAAAAAAAAACGCTGAGAAAGAACCGGTACAGGTAAAATTTACGCGATTTCGTCCGGGAAGAAAGCTCGATCATTTTATTGAGCCAATGCTCGCGTCCCTGGGAGATGAGCCATTTGATAATGAAAACTGGGTGTTTGAATTGAAATGGGATGGTTACAGGGCGATTGCTGAACTGGATAAAAAAAATGTAAAGCTTTACTCAAGAAACGGCCTCTCATTTAATGAGCGATATCCTGAACTTATCCGGGAGCTCGAAAATCTGAAAATGAAGGCGGTACTGGATGGCGAAGTAATGGTGTTCAATGAAAACGGAAAACCCGACTTTCAGAAATTGCAGCATTATGATGATAATCGTCACCTTCCTTTGGTGTATTACGTATTCGACATTCTTTCTTTGAACAATAAAGACCTTAAACATCTTCCGTTGATAAAGCGGAAGGAGATATTAAAAAAATCGCTTCCTGAAAATGATTCCATCCGTTATAGTGACCACGTTGAAGAAAAAGGAAAGGCTTTTTTCAAAGAGGTGCAGAAAAGCAACCTCGAAGGAATAATGGCAAAAAAGGCCGATAGCGAATACGTAACAGGTATACGTACCAGGGAATGGCTTAAAATAAAACATACACATACCAGAGAGGCGATCATCGCGGGATATACCGAAGGCAGAGGCAGCAGGAAACACTTTGGCGCATTGATATTAGGCGAGTTTAAAAACAATCGTCTGCATTATATCGGACATACAGGTACCGGCTTTTCTGATAAGAAATTAAAGGAACTATGGACGATGATGCAAAAACTGGTCACCGGTAATTCGCCATTTTCCGAAAAAGTGCCGGTGAACTCTCCGGTAACCTGGATCCGCCCTGAAATTGTTTGTGAGATAAAATTCACAGAAATGACCCGTGATGGAATTCTCAGGCACCCGGTTTTTCTGCGATGGCGTGATGACAAAAATCCAAAGGAAGTAAAACCGGAAACTGAAACCATTGATACTCCTGATAAATCAGACACTCCGAAAAAGATGCCCGCAAAAAAAGCAGCTTCAAAAAAAAAGACAGTCAAAGAAAGTAAACAGCCGGCTGTCAAAAATAAAAACGATAAGGTTGAGTCTGGCAGTAAAGACAGGATTGTTACTGTTGACAAACACAAAGTGGAACTGAGTAATCTTGATAAGATCTACTGGCCTGATGAAAAGATCACAAAGGGAGAGATGATCGCGTTTTATGAAACCATCGCGGATTACATATTGCCTTATCTGAAGGACCGTCCTTTATCTTTAAACAGATATCCCAATGGCATTCTTCAGAAAGGCTTTTATCATAAAAACGCAGGGGATATTGCTCCATCCTGGATGAAAACAGCTCCGGTTTTTTCTGAATCGAACAACAAAACCATTCACTACCTGGTCTGCAATAATAAAGCATCGTTGTTGTTCATTGCAAACCTCGGTTGCATAGAAATGAATCCGTGGAATTCAAGAATGCAAAAGCCAGACAAACCAGATTGGATGGTAATTGATATCGATCCGTCGGACAGGAATACATTCGACCAGGTAATTGAAACTGCACAGGTAGTGCACAGCATACTGGAAGGGATTAAGGTACCCTCCTATTGCAAAACATCCGGCGCCAGCGGGCTGCATGTGTATATTCCACTGGGTGCAAAGTACACATACGACCAGGTAAAGGATTTCGGAAATATCATTGCCATGATGGTGACAGATCAATTGCCTGATACTACCACAATTGTACGGTCACTTTCAAAAAGAGCCGATGACAAGATTTACGTGGATTATCTGCAGAACAGACGGGGTCAAACCCTTGCTTCCGCCTATAGTGTGAGGCCAAAACCGGGAGCAACTGTCTCTACTCCGTTAGAATGGAAGGAAGTTAAACCCGGCTTGCATCCTTCGCAATTCACGATATACAACATAATGGAAAGACTGAAAAAGAAAGGTGATCTTTTCAGTGGTGTATTAGGGAAAGGAATTGATCTGAACAAGACACTGAAATTACTGGAAGGCTGATCTTGGTTGCATAAGCAATCAAAACTACCACAAAGTAGTATTGTATCGGGGTAGGCGTATGCTCTACCTTCGAGCCCGGAGGATACTAATTAAATGTTCCGTTAATCATTGGAACCTTGTTCTGGGATTCGGATGCTTTTGCAGGCGGCCGGGTCAACTTATCTCAAATAAAAGCCCATCGGACATACGATGGGCTTTTTTATTTTACCTGATACGTTCAATCGCTACCACGTAAGTTCCAGCTTATTATTTTTCTGATCGATATCGGCCATTCTTTGCGATGGATCGATCTCAACAGTTTTAAGATCGGTGAGTTTTTTATTTGAACGTATAACATAGGTTGGGTGCGTCCATTTCCAGGCGTCATAAGTTTTGAACGGGATGGAAGCATCTTCGGCCTTTTTAGATCCGAACATAAGGTACATCGGAACATAATGCATTTCCTTACTACCATCCTTAAACGTAAGCTGCAGATCTATCGGCATGGGAATCTCCCCTATCCGCCTTAGCCTGATACTGGCTCCCCCGCCTTCTTCCCAGAGGCTGTCAATTGTATAATCGATGGTCTTGGTGGTGTTCACCCAGTATTGCCGGTACCAGTCAAGTTTCATATCACTGACCTTCTCCGCTATGCGCACGAAGTCATTTGCATTCGGATGTTTGAACCGCCACTGGCGATAGTACTCCAGTAAAATTCTGTCACGCACTGATTCCCCTACTATATATCCAAGCTGTTCCATGAAAACACAACCTTTGGAATAAGAAGCTGTGCTATATGCAGCGTTGGTATTGTAATGATCGGCATGCGTTGAAAGCGGTTCTTCTCTTTCGCTTTTCGCGAGCGCGAAATACCCGGCATAATCATCCGCGTGCGGCCATTCGCTGCTATTATTCAGGAATGCCATTATTTCGTTTTCGGCAAAGGTGGTAAAGCCCTCGTCCATCCATGCATACAATGATTCATTTGTACCCAACATCATCTGGTACCAGCTGTGCATCCATTCGTGAATAACCGTACCGATGCCGGGGCCCTTTAACAAGGTTGCCATCGGATACTCCATACCGCCATCACCCCCATGCACAAACGAATATTGACGGTATGGATAAGCGCCAAAACGTTTTTCTATAAAAGGCAATGCCCTTGCGGCTTCATCCACTACCCGCTTCCAATTTGCTTCATATTGAGAAATGAAATCACTGGCATCTTTGTACCTCGATTTGGTATTTGCAGGCAGGGCGTCATATTGCCTGGTGAGATGAGGAGCCGATATTTTGTAAAATGCATGCAGCGTAAGATCCGGGCGTACTTTTTTGCTGACGTGTTTATATTCAGGATCGGCCGCCCACATGAAGTCGTGCACATTGGGTGCAACAAAATGCCAGGTCAGCGTTGATCCGGTTGGTGGTGGAACTTTTACGCCGGCTGCTTCATAACCGAAACCGATCTTATCAGCATTCTGAAGGTAACCTGTTCCGCAAACTAGGTAACTCTTATCTATTGTAAGTTTTACATCAAAATCACCCCATACTCCATAGAATTCCCTGCCTACATAAGGAGTAGGATGCCAGCCTTCATAATCGTATTCGCACAACTTTGGATACCATTGAGCCATACTATACCGCACTCCTTCTGCATTATCACGTCCGCTCCTGCGAATCTGAACCGGAACCTGCGCTTCGAAATCAAGTTCGAAAACAACTTTTGATCTGGGAAGTATGGGCCTGTCAAGTACTACCTCAAGAATTGTTTCATGTTCCTTCAAAGACTGGGTCCTTCCATTCATTCTGAAATTCTTAACCCGCTGATAGCCGGCTTCATCTTCCGTGAGCTTTACGATGCGGTCCCTTACCCTTCCATCCCAGTCAACGATATCATTTCCATTCCGGTCTTTCCTGATAGCTATTGTTCCCTGGCGTCTGCTACGGGTATCCATCATACTGTTTGGCTGAAAAGCATTCCAGTATAGATGATAAAAAACTTTCCTTAGCGTATCAGGAGAATTGTTGCTGTATTCCAACCGTTGTTTGCCGGTGAACCTGTTTGTATTCACGTCCATTCTGACATCCATATTGTATTTTACCCGTTGCTGCCAGCGATCTGGCTGGGAAAAGGCCGGGAATGTCAACACAAGAGCAAAGACAATCATTAACATTAAATTCTTCATGCAGGGTAACATTTAATCAGCAGCGAAATTATTGATAAGAAAACTAAATTGGTGGAATTTGAACGGGAATTACTGAAAGTTATAATGCCAGCCCTGGGCTGACATTATGATCAAAAGCTGGTATGGTGTATTGTTTAATTAAACGGTGATATTGTCTTTTTTCATTCTGCCATCGCTCGTAAACAGCAGGTTTTTTTTCCTCACGTCACCTTTTTTTACCTGGATGCGATACTCGGTTGAATTATCGTTTTTTTCGATCTTTTCTACCCGCGATACTTCCCAATCGGCATATTTGCTTTTCTGGAAACCATCATTTACAGCGGCAGGTAACTCAGCATGTTCTATCATGATCTGTGTATGTTTCCACGTACCATCGTCATCAAAATGAGCCTCGTGCTTTTTACCGTTAAGGTCAAACGAAGCAGCATAGGAAGTAAGCCTGTCTTTCCATTCTACATTAGTAGCTGTGCCATATTTGCTTTTAAGGGATTCTGTAACGGCAGCTGGTATTTTTCTTAACTGTGCATTTGTTACCTGGGTTGACAGCGCAAGTACAAATAAAAATGACAAAATGGTCTTAACACGTTTCATATGATCTCAATTTCCCGAGTTGCTGCAAAAATCTCTCCATCAGTTGACAATTGATCATCCTGAAGTTTATTAATTCCTTAAAATTTGCGAAAAATTAAGCAGTGGGTGGTTAACCGGTACCGTGAGGTTGCTAAATTCCCTGAACTACAATTACGATCTCACCTTTGACTGTCTTTTGCCTGAAATGATCGCTCACCTGGCGGAGCGAGCCGCGGGCGTTTTCCTCAAACATTTTGGTTAACTCACGACTAACACAGCACTGGCGGTCTTCGCCGAAGTATTGTATAAAATCTTCCAGTGTTTTAAGCAGCCTCATAGGCGATTCATAAAACACCATCGTGCGTTCTTCTGCAGCAAGCTGTTTCAATAATGTTTGCCGGCCTTTTTTTAAAGGGAGAAATCCTTCGAAAGTGAAGCGGTTTAATGGCAGCCCACTATTTACAAGCGCTGGAACAAATGCTGTTGGTCCCGGCAGGCATTCTACTTTTACGCCAGCCTTTATGCATTCCCTGACAAGCAGGAAAGCCGGGTCAGAAATTCCGGGTGTTCCTGCATCAGTAACCACTGCCATTTTTTTCCCTGCCAGCATTTGTTCAGTCAGGTGCTGAACGATCTTGTGTTCGTTATGCTGGTGGTAAGGCGAAAGAGGATTTGTGATCTGGTAATGATTCAGCAGACGGGCTGTATTACGGGTGTCTTCCGCTAAAATCACATCCACTTCTTTCAAAACCTCAAGAGCACGCAGTGTAATGTCCTTGAGATTACCGATAGGTGAAGGGATGATGTAAAGCATCAGTTAACCGAAATTTCAAAATACTCCATGACCGGATTCGCGAGAAGTTTTTTGCTTGCTTCTTCCGCTATTGCTTTTGCTTCGTCAGGCGAATTCGCCTCTACCTGCAGGGTAACATTTTTGCCCACACGAACATCAGATACCGATCTGAGTCCAAGGTTTGTTAACCCTCCCAACACCGCTTTACCCTGTGGATCTAACAATTCTTTTAAAGGCATCACTTTAACCTGGATGGTATAAGTCATATTACTGAAGATTATTATTATGAATTAAGTAGCTGTCCAATGCGTTTCATGGCTTTGCAATCTGGCTCCGGGTGGCCAAAGATAGGACGATATAAATAATGAAAACTACCGGAACGGCTATCCATTTAAGAGTGATCGCGGCAACAACGGCAACTACAACCAGAATAACCTTTGTAAGGTTATTGCGCAGCGAATAATCCCTGAACTTCATTCCGATGACCGGGAAATCAGCAACCATCAGGTAACTGAGGATTGCTATAATAAAAAACAGGATCCATTTGTTCAGTAACAAATCATTTATTGCTCCTCCGAAATAGTTGTAATAAAGGATCAGCGGAAATGAGGCGATCAAAATTCCTACCGCCGGTGTGGGAACACCCCTGAAACCATATTGCTGACGCGTATCGATATTGAATTTTGCCAGTCGCCATGCAGCGAAGCAGGGGATCAGGAAAGCCGCGTATGTCCATGCAGCAGTTGTATCAACGGCATCGCTTTCTTTCATAACAGCCATTCTCAGGATCTGATACAAAATGATACCGGGAGCTACGCCGAAGCTTACCACATCGGATAATGAATCGAGTTGCTTTCCCATTTCTGATGATGCTCCCATTAACCTGGCCAGGAAGCCATCAAGGAAATCGATAACCCCGGCAATTCCTATGAAAAGGCTTGCCATCCAAAGTGACGCCTGCATGCTTTGCATGATCGGACGACCGTCCAGTTCATATAAAAATGAAACATCCAGTTGCAGCGCGTGTACAATGGCGAGACAGCCGAAGAAAAGGTTAAGGAGGGTGAAGATGTTTGGGATCTGCTTCATTCGTTGTGATTTTATTCAGCTGGTTAGCTATGGGTTTTCATTATGGCTTCGATTTCTTCAACCGTGACCGGTATTTTCTCAAACAGGTCTTTATTGCCATTGCCGGTAATCCAAACGTTGTTTTCGATGCGGACGCCCATTTGTTCTTCTTCAATATAGATTCCGGGTTCAACGGTAAGAAGCATTCCCTTTTCTAATGGAGATGTTCTTGTGCCCAGGTCATGTACATCCAGACCAAGATGGTGTGATATGCCGTGATAAAGGTATTTGCGGTAAGCGCGGTTTTCGGGGTCCTCGTTCTTAACGTCGGATTCCTTTAACAACCCTATTTTGAGAAATTGCTTTGATGCTTCCTCACCAACTTTATCGGTATAATCCACGATTGTAATTCCGGGTTTAAGCAGGCTTTTGGCATAGTTGTGCAGATGAAGGCATGCATTGTAAACCTCTGCCTGGCGTTTGGTGAACTTTCCATTCACGGGGATGGTTCGGGTAAGGTCTGCGTTGTATCCACCATATTCAGCGCCGAAGTCCATCAGCAACAGTTCTCCATCCCTGCACTCCTGATCGTTGGAAACATAATGGAGCGTACGCGCCCTGTCGCCACTGGCAATAATACTCCCATAGGCGGGTCCTTTGGATCTTTGAGAAAGAAATGAATGAAATATTTCCGCTTCGATCTCATATTCCATTACTCCGGGTTTTACAAAACGGAGCAATCTCTCGAAAGTTTTGTGCGTAATATCAATCGCTTGCTGAACTACTTCAATCTCCTCCGCGGTTTTAATGCCTCTCAAATCTTTCAGTATTTTGGCAGCCCGCAGGTAATGGTGAAGCGGATAACGGGCTTTCATTTCATTTATGAACCGGTAATCTCTCGTCTGAACAAGGCTGGCCTTTCGGTCATTTTCATTGGAGTCGAGGTAAATGTTGTCCGCAAGATGGATCCATGTCTGAAGCAGGGGGTCGATGCTGTCCAGCCAAACGATCGTTTCTATTCCGGAAATAGCGGTGGCTTCCTGCTTACGAAGACGTTTCCCGTCCCATTTTTCTTTCAATTCATTGGGCCGTACCAATACAAGCACTTCACGGTATTTCGGATCCGGATTTGACGGAAATAAAATGACCATGCTATCTTCCTGTGTAATCCCGCTAAGCCAGTACAGGTCGCTGTTCTGCCTGAAACTATACAATGCATCTCCATTGCTTGGCACTTCATCGTTACTTACAAAAATCGCAATCGAATCGGGCTTCATTTCATTAATGAAGCGCTTCCTGTTATTGGTAAATAATGCCGGACTAAGAGGCAGGTGTTTCATTTTCAGCGTTTGAGGGATGCAAGATATTTAAAAAGTTGGGTGTTGCCGTTCGTCATATCCTAATCTGAAAACTTCCCGGCTTTTGTTAGCTTAAGGTAACAATCCAATCACAGAATGTCCTTTCTTAACTGAAAACCAAAACGCATGAAAGCAGGCTGTTATATCCTGATTAGTATTATAACATTCATTCTGAACACCGCGTCGGCGCAACAGGTTCAAAATGCTGCAACCAATGAACAGATCGCAAAAGCGGATTCGCTTTTTAATCTGCGCGACTGGAAAGCGGCGCGCAAACAATATGAAACAGCACTTCAACTGGAAGAAAACAAAAAAAATGCGTTGGCACTGAGCAGACTTGGGATCACCAATCATATGCTTGGCGATCTTGATCAAGCCCTGAAAAACTATCAGCTGTCATTGACATCCAACCCATCGGCCACACTTAAACCCATAGTTCTGGGCCGCATGGCAAGGATCTATGCATTTAATAAACAAAGTGACCAGGCATTATCCCACCTCAAAGAAGCTGTTGATGCAGGATATTTATTCCTGGCTGAACTTGACACTGCCAGGGAATTCAACGATATCAGGAACAGTTCTGCTTTCAGGGAAGTAGTAACAAAAGCGGAGATAAATGCATTTCCCTGCAAGGGTCACCCTTTGAAACGTCAGTTCGATTTTTGGGTAGGTGAATGGGACGTTTTTGTAACCGGAACAAATTTCAAAGCAGGCCATAGTCTCATTCAAAAAGCTTCGGGCGATTGTATGATCCTGGAAAACTGGACAGGACTCGGTCCGGTTCCAAATAACGGCAAAAGCATGAATTATGTTAACCCTCAGACAAACAAATGGGAGCAATTATGGATTGGATCGGGAGGAAGTGGAAACAATGTTTCGAGGTTCTATGATGGAGAATATAAGGACAGCGTGATGCAATTTGTGTATGAAGCCAGTACCCCGCAAGGAAAACAAACCGGCCGGTTCCGTTTCTTTAACCAGGGGACAGATCAGGTCAGGCAGTTAAACGAAACTTCACCCGATGGTGGGAAAACATGGAATAAGGTATACGACTTCACTTATAAGCGTAAAAAATGATTAAAAATATTGTGTAAATTCTACACTCTCATTATTGGACGTTTTTCGCTATAGTCCTCCTTTAGCGCAATTTTTTGAATTAATCTCCCGTTTGATTGATGAATTTCGAATTTTACCAGCCTGTTCTGATCAAGTTTTAAGATTTTTCCATTGAAAAAACTAACAACTGTTTGTCTCGCTGGTTTTTACGTTTTAACTTTGCCGTCTAACAAAATGCTTGCTATATGTCAGTACCGACCATATCGATACCGGTCAATAAACTATTGAAGTTAGGATTAAGAGCTACCAACAATATTCACTATCAACTTTCACCAGAGGAATTGGTTCAGGACACCCTGAGACTTGGAGAAGGTCAGCTGAATGATACCGGTGCATTGGTCATCAAAACCGGAGAATTCACCGGTCGCAGCCCTAAAGACAAATTCACAGTTAAAGACGAAATTACAAAAGACACCATCGACTGGAATGATTTCAACATTCCGATGGAGGAAAAATACTTCGATATTATTTTCAAAAAGGTAACCAATTACCTGAATGAGTTACCGGAGATATGGATTCGCGACTGTTATGCGTGCGCTGATCCCCGATACAGGATGAACATCCGCGTGATCAATGAGAAACCCTGGATCAATCTTTTTGCATATAACATGTTCCTTCGTCCTACAGAGGAAGAACTTGAAAATTTCAAACCCGATTGGCAGATTCTCTCCGTTCCGGGCCTGAAGCTGGATGCGAAAGAGTGCGGTACACGCCAGCATAATGCCGCGGTCATTTCATTCAAACACAAGATTGTTCTGATAGCGGGTACTGGTTATACAGGCGAAACCAAAAAAGGAATATTTACAATCCTGAATTATATCCTGCCACATGAAAAGGGAGTGCTTAGCATGCATTGCTCAGCAAATCTTGGAAAGTCCGGCGATACCGCTGTATTTTTTGGACTAAGCGGTACAGGGAAAACCACACTCAGCGCTGACCCTAACCGCATGCTGATTGGTGACGATGAGCATGGCTGGACAGAAAACAACATTTTCAACTTCGAGGGAGGTTGTTATGCAAAGTGCATCAACCTGACTGAAGAGAAAGAACCTGAAATATTTAATGCCGTAAGGCCGGGTGCATTGGTGGAGAATACCAGTTTCTTCCCCAATTCGAACAAGATAAATTTTGACAACGGATCAATTACAGAAAATACCAGGGTATCTTATCCACTGAACTTCATCAGCAATGCACTGGAAACTTCGGTTGGCGGCATACCCAGGAACATATTTTTCCTTACGTGCGATGCCTATGGCGTATTGCCTCCGGTAGCCCGTCTTAACCCAGGTCAGACAATGTACCAGTTCATTTCGGGGTATACGGCAAAAGTAGCAGGCACAGAAACGGGGATCACTGATCCAAAGCCAACATTCAGTGCCTGTTTCGGCGCACCATTCCTGCCCCTTCATCCTGGCCGTTATGCAGCAATGCTGGGGGAAAAAATGCGTAAGCACCACGTAAATGTATGGCTTGTAAATACCGGTTGGACTGGCGGACCCAACGGAATAGGTCACCGCATGAAACTGAGCTATACCCGCGCGATGAGAACCGCGGCATTGGAAGGGAAGCTTGATAAGGCTGAATTTGCAATAGACCCGGTATTTGGCTTCGAAGTACCGACCTCCTGCCCGGGTGTTCCTTCTGAACTTCTTATGCCAAAAAATACATGGGCCGATAAACAGGCTTACGATGAAAAAGCAAAATTCCTGGCTGGTGTGTTCAG
>DASWTK010000234.1:0-10752 GCA_036402175.1 Chitinophagaceae bacterium
AGGACTTCACGATTTTATTGTTGTTGATACGGCCGACGTACTCCTCATCTGCAAAAAAGAAAAGGAACAGGAAATTAAAGATTATGTCGCGGAAGTGAAACGGAAGAAAGGGGAGAAGTATTTGTGAGGATTTGAGGATTAGATGATTTGAGGATTAGCCAATTTTGACAATTAGCCAATAAGCCAATGTAATGAAACGGATATCTCTCACCCAAATTTGCTTATTTGCTAATTGGCAAAATTGGCTAATTATCTCCTAAATTACACTCATGTTTCCCCTACAGAATATATTGTTCCTGGATATTGAAACGGCTTCGCAATACGATTCGTTTGAATCGCTGCCGGAATCATGGAAAGAATTATGGAACGCGAAGGCAGAATCGCTGATGCGTTATCACGTTGGCGAAACACCGGAAACACTTTATGGAAGAGCCGCTATTTATGCTGAATTCGGAAAAGTTATCTGTATCAGCTGCGGCATCATACAAGGTTCGGGAGCCGACAAAAAAATCATACTGAAATCATTTTACAACGAAGATGAAAAAGAATTGCTTCAGCAGTTCTGTGGCATGCTGACCAAATGGACAGCCGACAACAACAAATACCTCTGCGCGCACAACGGCAGGGAATTTGATTTTCCATACCTTTGCCGGCGTATGACCATACACGGTATGAAACTCCCTTCATGCCTGCAGCTTTCCGGTAAAAAACCCTGGGAGCTTTCATTGCTTGACACGATGGAACTTTGGAAATTCGGAGATTATAAAAGTTATACTTCATTGAACCTTCTTGCGCATGTTCTTAACATCCCAAGTCCAAAAGACGATATGGATGGCAGCATGGTAGGAAAGATCTACTGGTCGGCCAAAACTCCGGAAGAACGCGAACAAAACCTTGATCGCATATCAACCTATTGCCAGAAAGACGTATTAACGGCCGCACAGGTGTACCTGCGTCTTCAGGGTGAAGAACTGATCAGCTCAGAAAACGTTGAAATAAAGAAATATGGATCGCATCAATTATACGTCAGGAGCTAAATGGGAAGACATTGTTGGTTACAGTCGTGCTGTACGAATGGGCAACATCGTTGAAGTAACGGGAACCGTTGCGGTTGATGATAACAACGAAGTTGTTGGAGTGGGTGACGCTTATGAACAGACAGTATTCATAATCAAAAAAATAGAAAAGGTGCTGCACAAAGCCGGCGCTACCCTTGAACACGTTATCAGAACAAGGATGTTCGTTACCGATATTTCAAGATGGGAAGAATATGGTAAAGCACACGGGGAATTTTTTTCGAATATCCGTCCATGCACTACCATGGTTGAGATCAGCAGGCTTATAGGCCCCGAATATCTCATTGAAATAGAGGCCACTGCTATTGTACATTAAACTCCATTCGTACTTTCTTTTTTGCACATCGTTCTTATAATCTGTAAACTGAGCGGCTAATAATTGCCTGTTCAATTCAGGCCTGACCACTCATAGTTTTGTTTGCTGTTTTCAATAAAAAAGTGCTATAACTTTATACAAACAATTTTTTTATGAAACGGCTAACCAACTTCATGTGTCTTGCACTATTATGCGCAGCAATCGGCTGCAATGATGCAACAACTAAAACGGATGAATCAATTCAATCAAAACCGGATAGCCCCTCCACTACTGTAGCAGATCAAACCCCAACCGTACAGGATTCAGCTGCAATGATGAAAGCCTGGCAGGAATACATGACACCTGGCGAAATGCATGCAATGCTTGCAAAAGACAATGGTGTATGGAATGCAGAGGTCACCATGTGGATGAGCCCAGACGCCCCACCTCAGAAAAGTACAGGCGTGGCCACAAATAAAATGATACTTGGAGGCAGGTATCAGCAGGCAACATTCAAAGGCAACTTCAACGGTATGCCGTTCGAAGGCCTCAGCACGCTTGCTTACGATAATTCCAAAAAGAAGTTTGTAAACACATGGATCGATAATATGGGCACCGGAATTATGACCATGGAAGGTACCTATGATGCCGCAACCAAAACCATCAACTTTGAAGGTTCTTCCACCGATCCAACAACGGGTAAGGAATGTAAGATGAGAGAAATATTCAAGCCGGTGGATGAGAATACTCAGGTTATGGAAATGTATGCAACTTATCCGGGCGGTAAAGAATACAAGAGCATGGAGATCACTTACAAAAGAAAGAAATAAAACGAGCTTTAATAAAAGAGTAGAAGTCTGATCATTCGTCAACTCAGGTTTCTACTCTTTCTCATTTATAATATTCCTCTTCCAGTGCGCAATATTCATTTTCTGCCATTCACCATTAACAAGTGACCGGGTAGAAGAAATCACTTCGTCTTCATTCACGATCTTATCATGATTGAGTATATATATCACCTTGCCATCCGGTGACAATATCTCGAAGTACATATCATGTTCGTGATAAGTTTCACCATTACAGATTTCACCAGCTGTTCCCAGGCTCAGGTAAACTGATTTGTTTTTGAGTTCATGCCAGTAATGAAATCCGCGCCAGATCAAACGTGCTTTTCCTTTTGTCACAGCATAAATAGCAAAGCCCATTACAGTTTCTGAAAGATCAACCGTTACATGATATTCAAATCCATCAGGATCCTCATCACCCTGTTTTGGTCCCGCATTTAGCGCGGTCCATTTGCCACCCTTAGCAGCCCAGAATGCTAAACGGGCAGAAAAATCAGACTTACTGAACATGAAACAATGTTTCTATTAAGTTACATTTTCAAATACAACTATTGGCGCTGTAGTTGACAAACGTAACCTTTCCATTCGTGAGCGGCAACCAGGCGCATTATCTCCAGGCTCCGATAATAGCTCCCATCAGCCCAAGCGCAATCAGGCAGTAACCGCCATTGATAAAAATGTAACGCCAGCTCCGGAGTTCAAACAATGCAACAGTAGCGAGTCCGCAGAACACCCAAAGCCCTGCCAGTAAACCTGCCGTAAGTCCCCACACCAGATCAGTCTTGGGTCCGCAATCCTGACCTATAGGATCGGCAAGGAACATCGCAAGATTAGCAGCCATTATCAGCGAGAACACAAATGACCATCCAAAAATCTTAGCTTTATTACCCTTCTTTACATCGTCGACCGAAAGCTTGTTTTCCTTCATCCATGCATTGCCAAACAAAGCCGGAGAGTACCAGACGCCGCCTAAAATAAATGATGAGATACCGGCCACTAAAACGGCCAGCCAATTGATCGTGTCCATAATTTAGTTGTTAAGGGGGTTGATAAATAGTTCTGTTTCCGAATCTATTTTATAATTTATACCATTCAAAGCTAAAGGGAATGAAGCCGGAAAAGCACATGACCAGTTCAGAAATCTGGCTGACCAGCCCTGGCGAAGCAGTAGATCCTGACCCGCTAAGCCCCGCCGGGCCAAATAATTCCGGCCAAAATGAAACGCCAGGGCGGCCAAAGGATCAACTGAACGACATTGGATTCAGGCTTACCCTCATACCAACTTTTGGAATCATCATTCCAATTGTTACGGGCATGATCGACCACTCGGCATTTACCTCCTGGCAGATAAAAGCAAGTTATTTCTATACCATCGGTATCGCGTTTGTTGTGTGGGAAGGCAATAGGTATTTATTATTTACGCTTCGCAGTTACTTCGACTGGCTGAACAAACCGCTGCGTAAAATATTTGCCCTGCTGCTGGCAGTTTCTTTCTACACCATTCCAATAAGCGCATTACTGCTCACCGGCTGGTACCACATCTTCATGAAAGGCGTTGTGAACTGGGATGTGGTCACCACTTCCACGCTCATCATCATGATCTGTGTTATTTTTATCACACACGTATATGAAACGGTATTCCTGGTAAAACAGGCAGAAAGCGACCAGTTGAAGAAAGAGCAACTGGAAAGAGCAAAGGCCGAAGCACAACTGGAAGCATTAAAAAATCAGATCGATCCTCATTTCATTTTCAATTCGCTCAACACGCTTTCTCATCTTATTGATGACAAACCTGAAAAAGCCCGCCTGTTCAACGATAATCTTGCAGAAGTTTACCGGTATATACTTCAGAATAAATCGAGAGACCTTGTGTTGCTTCGCGAGGAGATGGATTTCCTGCAGCATTATTTCTCACTTCTCAAGATCCGTTTCGAAAATGCGGTGCAGCTGATCATTCCGCGGGATGAATTTCTGTTTGAACAATATCTTATTCCACCCATCTCACTACAGATACTGGTGGAAAATGCCATCAAGCACAATGAATTTTCTGATGAAGCGCCAATCATCATAACAGTATCGATGGGTGAAGACGAGTTGATCATACGCAATCAGTCACAATTAAAAACACTTCGCAAGCCATCTTCCAGGATCGGGCTGCAAAACCTGGATGAACGTTATAAGCTGATCACCAAAAAACCCATCACTGTACAGAAAACCAACAATGAATTCATAGTTCATTTGCCATTGCTAAAAACAGATTAACCGTAATGAAAACAATTATTATAGAAGATGAAAAGCCGGCGTCGGAAAAACTGCAGAAGGCATTGGTTAAGTGCGATGCAGATATCCAGGTGCTGGCGGTGCTGGGAAGTGTAAAAGCAGCTACCGAATGGTTGAAGCAGAACCCTCCACCTGAGCTGATCTTTATGGATATCGAACTGACCGATGGGCTCTCGTTCAAAATACTTGAGTTGACTCCTGTAAACAGCCCCATCATCTTTACCACGGCTTACGATGAATACTGGCAGGAGGCCTTTGAACACAACAGCATTGATTATTTATTAAAACCGATAAGGCAGGACAAACTGGAGGCTGCATTAAAAAAATATGAAAAGCTGAAACAGCATTTTGCATTTAACTACAATCAGCTTTTAAACTGGCAATCCGCCAGTGGCGAACACAAAAAACGTTTCCTGGTAAAAAGAGGCACGGATTATATCAGCATCCGCACAACAGATATTTCTTATTTCTATGCTGCCCAGAAACTGGTTTGCCTTGTGGATAATAAGGCGCAGAAATATATCCTTGATCAGTCGTTAGCCGACCTGGAAAAACAGCTTGACCCGACACAATTTTATCGCGTAAACCGAAAATACCTTGTTAACCTGAATGCTATCAAACGTATCAAAACTTATCCTAAAAGCAAACTTCAGCTGGAGATCCAGCCGCCAACTTCGGAAGACATAATCATCAGCCAGGAAAATGCGGCCGCGTTTAAGGCATGGATGGAGCAATAAAAAACCCCGGCTAAAAAACCAGGGTCATAACATAGCCATGAAAAACAAAAAAATCTTTATGCTTTTTGTTGTCTCCTTTGCGGACGAAGGGTGGCTTCCACTTCATCTTTGAATTTTTTGAACTGCTCGGGAGATAATATCTTTTTCAATTTTTCGTCTCTTGCTGTTGCGAACTTCTCAAACTCAGACCGGTCAGGACGGGTCCCGGGTTGCATGCTCTCACGAAATTTATCCATTGCTTTATAATAATCTGTGAAAACTGAATCTACCTGCTGCTCCTGCGCCTTGTCCAAGGCTAATGCAGGAGTAACTTTTTCAATAGCGGCTTTCACACGCTCTTCAACAGTTCTGCGTTGCGGGCCATCCTGTGCATTTACAACGGCAGCGCCTGTAAATATTAAGAACAAAATAAAAATGATCTGCTTTTTCATTGATGTGCTTTAAAATTATTAGAGTAAATGGAGAGAAAAAACCTGCGTTGATCCCTGTTATTTTTTCTCTTCTTTTTTTTGTTTGCTATCGCCACGCCTTGGCGGAGAAACCATCCGGCGAATGATCTGTTGTACCATTGAATCATATCTGGGAACCTGATCGGGTGAGCAAATTGTGCGCACCTGGCGGAAGTGATTGAAAAATGCAAGGTCAAGAGCCTTTTGTTTTTCAGCAATAGCCTCCGCGGAAGCCTGGTTTAATGAATCGGGGCCGGCCTCCTGGTTCACCTGCTTGTAAAATGTAAGTTTTGCACTTCTCATTTCTTCGAAAAGCGATTTTACATTTTCACTATGTTTTTCCCTGATCTGATCAAATGTTGCAAGCTGCTGATCATTAAACCCAACACTGTCCTTCAGAAAATCACGCATATAGTTCGACCTGTCGTGCCGCGTAGATCTTTTTTCCGGTCCCTTTTTGTCCAGATAAAAGTATAGCAACACGCCATTGGTAAGTAACAAAATGGCTAAAAGGGCAAGGAGGACTTTATATCTGGAGTTGTGCATCATTTATGGTTCGGGAGTTTCTTCCTGGTAAAAAGCTGTAACCGACATATTGTATTCTTCACTCAGCGCTAACTGGGCCTGATCTGTAACCACTTCATCTGAACCCGATTGCCACATAGCCACCGCGTTTGACAAGATAACCAGGCAAAGCATGGCCAATGCAACAACTGGTCGTGATATGAACGCTACAGCCTGATCCCATGCGCTCTTGCTGCCCTGGCGAAGCCTGGCTTCCACACGGGTGAACAGGAATGGATTGGCCTTTGCGCGGCTTAATCCGTCAAGGCTGTTCATCGTTTCCTCAACCAGTTTGTCAATATGGTGCTCCTGCTTCATATACTTTATTTTGACTACATGAATTTGACGCAAAAAATATAAAAAACCTGTGTTTATTCATCCTTAAATTGGTCCTTTAACAGCTTTCTGAGATTTGTTTTAGCCCGGTGCAGCAAGGACTCAACAGCCGACAGGCTGGTTTCCATTACTTCGCAAATCTCCTGGTAACTAAGGCCTTCCACCTTATTCAGCACAAAGGCAATCCGCTGATTGTCCGGCAATTCCTTCATAGCACGGAATAAGATAGCTGCTTTTTCCTTTCTTTCAAACAAAACGCCCGGATGATTAAAATCAGGTATGTCAATCACCTGGTCGTTATCTTCTCCAAAAAGGCTTTTAATGAGGGCGAACCGCTTCTTGCGTTTCTTGCGCCTTTCGTGGTCCATTGCCTTGCTGATGGTAATGCGGTACAGCCATGTAGAAAATTTCGAGTTGCCCTTAAACCCTTCTATAGATTGAAAAACCTGAACAAATACTTCCTGGGCTACGTCTTCCGCGTCTTCCGGTTGCTGAACTATACCAATGGCCGTGTTATAGACCATGTCCTGCCAGGTTTCTACAATTTCCTTAAAAGCAGTCTGGTCGCCTTCTTTCAACCGGTTAATGAGTATCCAATCATTCAAGACCGAAAAATTATGGCTATTACTATTTGAGCAAAAGATACTTATTTCGGCCGTTATCTGTTCCTGTTGCCAAAATTTCTCAGTCTGTAAGTAAATGTCAGCATGAAATATTGCTGCAAAACATCGTTTTGAACGTCTTCAATATAGGTTTCAGTGGCCACGCGACTGATGGCCTGGTTCTGTTTCAACAGGTCGAATACAGAAAGCTTTAACTCACCCTTCTGATCTTTTAGAAATTTCTTACCTGCTGCTATATTCCACAACCAGTAATTCTGATTAAAATCTCCGGTCAGACCCCGATACATCTGGTTATTCAGATCGTTCTGCAACAGCCAGCCGTTCTTCGACAATAAGTTCATCTGGAACCCAAGAACATGATTGAAATAATTATCATTCAATTCAGGCCTTATACTGTTCTTGATCACATTGAAGTTGGCCGAATATGAAACAGTGAAATCAATATACTCACTGATGTTACTGGCTATTACCGCGCCCAGGTTGTAATTATAATTGTTGGAAATGTTCTCTTCATTATCAATCAGGCCGGGTATTCTTGAATAGGAAAGCCCGGCATTCCAGTTCAGGTTCGATTTGATAAAATTCAAAGGGAAACCAAATGTCAGGAACGAACGTGCGGTCCAGTAACCATTCAGGTTAACAGGTTTTGTGAGCCTCGCCCCTTTGCGAAGAATAATTGAACTGGAAATTGCAGAGTCCTGATTTATCAGGTAAGATGCATTGGTTATATAATCCTGCGTATGCTGAACGAACAGGTTTGCGAATAAACTGGTGCGCTTTGCCGAATTTGTGAACTGGTACCTGGTAACCAACGTATGAGAATAATCCTGGTTCAGTTCGGGGTTTCCTACCGATGGGAATAAAACATTCCTGATATTGATCACATCCTGCAACCTGGTCACAGATGGAGGATTTGTTCTTGTACGGTAGAAAATCCTGATGCTGCTCTTCGGCGAAAGCTTTCTTTGGAAACGCAGGTTCGGCAACAGATTGCTGAAATTGCGACTAACCTTCGCGTTGTATGGAAAGGTCTGCTCGCCTTCCAGTGTTGCATACTGGTAATTGACGCCAACCGAGAAAGAATTATCCCGGTCACCCACACGATAGCTTACGCCACCATTCTGCCTGTTATAAATGTTATCAAGCTTATTCGACAAACTATCATCGAAAATGGAATATTTCCCATCGGAATAATCATAATGATACGTTTGCTGGTCAGCGTTATTTACAGACCAGGAAGGATTGTAAGTAAACTGAAGCTGTCCTTTTCCAACTGGCTCCGTGTAAGAGAGGTTAGCGGTTATTTCATTCCCCTTGTTCATCTGATCGGAAAACTGTTGCAATGAATCACTCAGCTGCGTACCCGCCTTAAAATAACGGTTAATGGATTCTATGTATGCCTCGCCCGTATTTTTATTCCACTCACTCTCCAGGCTTAACGATATGCTTCTTCCGCGTTTTGGAAACGCGTGGCGATACTGCAATTCACCTTCGAAATTGAATCCATTGCCAAATGAACGGTCAGAAGTAACTGACTGGCTTATTGGTCCTGAAGGATAAAAAAGGTCGCTGGTCAGGTTTCCATAGTCATTGTTCTTTTGAATCCGAAGCCGGGGAGTAAAGATGATTGAGTTGGATGAATCGATCTTATACTCCATTCTCATGTTCACACGATGGTTGTAGTTATCGCTTTTTGTGAGGCTCTTCTCATTGTAAAACTGGCTTGAATCGCCGGTCAGAAAATATTCGCGGTTAGAGGTTTCGTTATTAACGTTGTTGTTATGGTTATAAAAATAACTTCCCGTGACCTGAAGTTTTTTGCCCCATAGATCGGAAAAGTTAATACCTAAAGCATTTGTTTTACTGATACCAGGTTGCTGGCCAACCAGGAAATTTCCCTGACCGCCGCCACCAAAATTACCGCCGCCCGGACCACCACCGCCTGGTCTTCCTCCGCCACCACCACGGTTTCCGCCACCACCGCCTCCTCCTCTGTTCAGATTACTGGTAGCGCCAAGCAGGTCCTGTGAAGCAAAATTCTGCTGGTTGATATTATTGGTTTGCCCAACGATAGAAATTCTGCGGTTGTCCTTGAAGAAGGTAACATTACCGCCGGCACTGTACCTGTCATCGGTTCCATAACCCGCGTAGATTCGTCCGAACTGACCGTTACGCATATCCGCTTTTGTAACGATATTAATGGCCTTAACAGCATTGCCATCATCGAACCCCGTGAATTGCGCCTGGTCGCTCAATCGGTCGAAAACCTGGATCTTATCGATCACTTCCGCAGGCAGATTCCGCAATGCCGCCGTTGCATCATCGCCGAAAAAGTCGCGCCCGTCAATTGTCACCTTCCTCACCTGCTCTCCCTGGGCAGTAACGGTTCCCTTGTCAACAGTAACGCCCGGCATTTTTTTCATCATATCCTCTGCATTTGCATCAGGATTTACCTTGAACGCACTTGCCGCATATTCTAGCGTATCGGTCTTTTGTTTGACCGGGGGTGTTGAGACCTTTATAGTTACTTCGCTCAGCAACTTTGCCTGTCGTGATACCTGAATGGTTCCAAGGTCCCTGCTGGAATCCTGTAAAATCACATCCTGGTTCATAGTTTCATATCCAACCGAGCTGATGGTTAGTGTAAATGAGTCAGAATTCAGGTTAGTGAACTCAAACACCCCGTTCTTATCGGAAACTGCATTGAATCTGGTAAGCGTATCTGATTTTGAGGTCAGCCTTAATGTGGCGCCCTGAAGAAATATCTTATCCGACCTGTCCTGCAAAACTCCTTTTATGGTAAGTCCCTGGGCATTAACCGACAGGAACGAGAGAAAGAAAACCCCAACCAATAGCGTAAATCTGAACATATTCTTCATCTGTTAATGGGTTATTGGACGGTCATAGATTTAAAAACTTGCGTTTTTAGTTTCGGGTTTCGGGTTTAGGGTTTCGGGTTTTCCAAAGTAGAAGGTGCGTTTTGGGTTTTGGGTTTTGGGTTTTCCAAATTACGGGGTGCGTATGGGGGTTGGGTTAGGATTTGGGTTTTGAGATTTGGAGTATTGGTGGAAGGATAGGTTGGGAGTTTCGCTTAAAAGTGATACCGAACTCTTCAAGGAAATGTTCCGGATTAATTTAGTTTACCTTATTCTACTACGCAATTTGTTTATGAATTGCTGCTTATTAAATTGCCATTTAAGCTTTATGAAATGCCATATAATTGACAGAACTGAACCAAAAAATCATCATCTAACGGTGTCAACCACTAAAACAAATGGGAACCGAACTCTTCTGCCTAAATAAACCCAAGCATCACTTACCTGCCTCACCCCAAACCGACGACCCTCAAACGCAAAACCCAAAACCCAAAACTCAAAACCGAAAACCCAAAACCCCAAACGCAACCCCGCCTTTGGAAAACCCGAAACCCGAAACCCGAAACCCGAAACGCTACCCCATCTTTGGAAAACCCCAAACCCAAAACCCAAAACCCAAAACTCCCTACGCCCCTCTACTTTGGAAAACCCGAAACCCTAAACCCGAAACC
>DASWTK010000235.1:0-22465 GCA_036402175.1 Chitinophagaceae bacterium
GGCATTCTTCGAATCAACCTTTTCGTAAGCGTATGCTCCTCTAGTATATGGATCGGCGGTCCAGTTTCTGATGTGATGTGCAATGAGTCCTGATGATATTTTTTCCAGATCAACATTGAAAATTACTGAAAGAGATTCCAGGGCGATCTTGAGTATTTCCTCTTCGGATGATTCGGCCAGTTTAAGCGCGGCGGGTCCGGCAAGCCATCCTGTGATCATTGCATTTTCGTCAGGTAGTTGCGTCCACCATGTTGGAATTGTCGCGTCGGAAAAAATAAAACCAATTTCGGGCGGCTTATCTGATCCGGTCTTCGCAAGCTGATTCCAAAAAGCATTTTTGAATTGCAGTATGACCTTGATCACGCCTGTTGATCCTAAGGATTGAATTGCTCTGAAGATATTTTCAGGAAATGGAGTGATTGACACATGACCGCTGCTTCCTTTCTCAAGTTGTAAGATGCTTACGGGCAAAGTAATGATCAAGCTGGGTGCTGTAAATACTTTCCCTTCAGCTGTGGTTACAATTGCTTCACCCGTTTTCCAGGTAATAGCTGACACAACTGTTGACAAATGAATTTCGGTGCCGTTTCGTATGCATTCTGAGGCAAGATGATCTAACAGACGCATGTATCCACCTTCGATTCTTGTATTGGCGCCTTCTTCTCCCATCATTTCCTGTAACAACGCAAAACAACTAGCATGATCTGCATCTGCGGCATCATAGCCCTCCACAAAACTGGTAAGTGATCTCCGCAAGTCGGCGTATTCTTCTCCGTTAAAATAGGTTTCAAGAAATTCCCTCACATTCATATCATGTTGAAGGCTTTTCAGCTTTTCAATCAGTTCCTGCTGATCTTCTATAAAGTCGTGTTGTTTTTCAAGTCGTCCGTTAACAGAACGCCATAGATCACCCGAAGTTTCGTGAAATTTTATTCCCGCCTCATTAAGCAAACTGATAGTGAGTTCCAGGTCGCCATGAATAAATTCAGCGCCGCATTCAACAGGTGAGGCAAATGAAGGATCTGTTAATGTATGAATGCGTCCACCGATGCGATCCCTTGCTTCAAGGATGACCACCTTTTTCTTTGTCCTGCCTAATTCTCTCGCAGCCATCAGCCCGGCAGCGCCGGCTCCGATAATCAATACGTCCATGCTAATGCTATTGAATTCAGATCAGCTTTTCTGGTTGATTGCAGGGTAGGGTGACGATAAAATTGGCTCCCTTGCCAAATTCACTTGTGGCCGTAATGGTACCATTGTGCAACTCAACGATTTTTTTACAAATCGCCAGTCCGATTCCACTACCTGAATATTCTTTTCTGCCATGCAATCGTTGAAACGCTTCGAAAATGCGGTTTGCATGCTCTTCTTCAAAACCAATTCCATTATCTTTTATGAATATCCTGCAATGCGGTGCATTTTCGAGGCCTTCATTTACCAGGGTATGGGTGATATGAATGATCGGTTTTTCTTTGTCGTTAAATTTTAACGCGTTTGTAAGCAGGTTTTGAAACAGCTGTTGCATCTGCACAGGTTTTGCCATCAGCGTTGGCAGATCCTGTGAAGAGATCGTCGCGTTCTTTTGCTGAATTGCTGGTTCAAGATCCTGCAGAACACTATCCAGCACTTTATTAAGATCCGTTTCTTCAAACTGCTGTTCTTCTCTGCCAATTCTGGATAGCTGAAGGAGGTCTTCAATCAGGCTCATCATCCTTCCCGCTGCGTCCTGCATGCGGTTAATATAATTTTCGGCTTTGTCGTCAACCGAATCTTTGCAGTTATGCTTAAGCAGATCGCCGAATGTGATGATCTTACGAAGTGGTTCTTTCAGGTCGTGAGAGGCTACGTATGAAAACTCTTCCAGTTCAATATTTTTTTGCTCCAGCTGCGCCGCGTACTGACGGATTTTCTCCTCTGCGTGTTTTTTATCAGAAAGATCACGGGTAACTTTTGAAAAGCCGATAATTTTTCCTGTTTTGTCGTGAAGCGCAGTAATAACAATGCTGCCCCAGAATTTCGCTCCGTCTTTTCGCAACCTGTATCCTTCCTGGTATGCGCGCCCTTTATCGGCTGCTTCTTTCAGTAGTTTATCCGGAAGGCCTGTCTTTTTATCTTCTTCAGTGTAAAAAATTCTGAAGCTTTTGCCGATCACTTCAGCGGGCGAATATCCCTTGATCTGCTGCGCTCCGTAGTTCCAGTTCAATATGATCCCTTCGGGATCGAGCAGTATAATTGCGTAATCCTGCACCTCCTCGATCATTTTGTGATAGCGCTCCTCGCTTCTTCGAAGTTGTTCAATGTATTCCAGCTGCTGATCCTGTGAATGCTTCAATGATGTCATATCCCTTGTGACCTTAGTATAACCAATCACTTTTCCTTCTTCGTCGTGAAGCGCGGTAATTACAATATTTCCCCAAAAGAGTGAGCCATCTTTTCGCACCCTCCAACCTTCGTGAGACGCGCGGCCATTAACGGTCGCTTCGTGAAGTAATTGATCCGGTAATTTATTTGCACGGTCTTCCGGTGTGTAAAAAATTTTGAAGCTCTTTCCTACGATCTCAGCAGGTGTGTAACCTTTCATTTTCTGGGCACCTTTATTCCAATTCTGAATGATACCTTCTTTATTTAAAAGAAAGATCGCGTAATCCTCAATCTCATCGATCATTTGCCGGAAATGATCTTCATTTTGCCGTATGGTCTCTTTTTGAAGCTCAGAATTCAGCATTCCGTACGTTTTTCGATTGAGTTGCGGGTCATTAGTGTTTTATTAATCCTAAAGATGTTAGGCAGTTAACTCCACAAATACGAAGTTAATCAATCGTTAATACAAAATTCAAGGTTAGCGGGCTCATCCTATTGTTTGTCTCTGGCTGATGAGCCTGGAAGCGTTTTTTCGGTATTCTTTCTTTCGGGCGCTGTGGATTCAGCACCATGATCGGTATTTTCTTCCCAGGTGGTATTTTCGAACCCTTTTTCGGTGATGTTACCAGCTGTAGGTTTATTATCCTTGTTATTTTTATCCTGTGGTTGTTGCTTGTCTTTATCCTTCGGTAGTTGCTTATCTGGCATAGGAGGATGTTTATGGTCTTTGCTGAAAAACTAATGCCAGCACGTTCAATGCTCAGTTATATATTCCAGCTTCTATCCTCTGGTCGTAATTACAAGACCTTTCTTGTCGACCAGGAAAAGGTTACTTTGGGTTCTGACAGCAACAGGATAATCTTCATTCTGAATAGAATGCTGTTTGCCGATTAGCGATATTTTATTGCCGGACAACTTTATGAGGTTGTTTCGAACCGTCACATGGTACCGGCCCCCCGGATCATCTGTGAAATGCACATCGTAAGCCAGGAGCCTGTCATCAATTACGATTGTCTCCTCAGCAACCGGAGGTTTGCTTTCCCTGGTATGCGAATCAGCACCTTTCCGGGTTTCATGAGCAAGAATCGAGATAGGAGCCCACCGGTTGCTGCCGGTAGCTTTATGCAGCGCAGCCATAAATTCAGGATTATACGAAATGTAACGCTTGCCTTTTGCGGATGCTGCGGCCGCGTTAGGAATTTTTGCGGCTCTTACTTCAAATGTGGCCTTTGCGCCTATCGCGTGCATGATGTCATGAATGATGGCCTTCGCAACAGCGGGTGAAGCCATCAACGGAATTGAATCCGGACCCGGTTTGCCGGATAGTGAAACCGGTGCAGCAACTGCATATAACCGGTCAGGATGCTGTCATAATTTTTATAAATATTTCTTAACAACCATTTCAGCCAGCGGGAAACAAACCTGTCCAACGTGGAAGCCACGGTCATTCGCAAACGGTCTGGGATATCCTTCCGCTAAGTTTGTTAAGAAAACCATCGTTAATTTTTCTTTGGGAAAAAACATCATCGCTGTTCCTGTTGCCCCGAAATGCAAAATGCATTCTCTTCCATTTATTTTTCTGACAAACCATCCTAATCCAATATCCGACCCATTAGGTTGTCCGGCAACCTTTCCGTCTTGCAGTAATGAAGGGGTCTTCATCTGGTTAAGGGTTTCAGTCTTTATGATCTTGCCATTTGTGATTGCCATGGACCATTTTACAAGATCTTCCGCACTGGAAATGATTGATGCGAAACCGGGAGCATCCATTGCCTGAATGGATTGTTCTAAACTGAAACGGACAAGTCTTCCATTACGGATAGTATATCCCTGCGCCCTTTTGTCAACAATGGAGTCAGCATTTACGAAGCAGGAATTTCGCAGATCAGCTTTTTCGTAAATGTTAGTTCTGAGGAACTCCCGATAAGTTTGTCCGCTGATTGATTCTATAATGGCAGCCAGCACAAAAAAACCAGCATTACTATATTGGAATTTTGCACCCGGTGCGGCAACTGTCCCTTTACTGAACAGATCCTTTAATTGGGCCTTTACAGAATATCTCAGAATTGAAGGACCATACAATTTCATTGGATCATAATGATCAGTCGGCAAGCCCGCTGTATGACTTAATAGTTGCCGGGCTGTAATGTTATAATGAGATTGCGGAACATCCGGCAAATACTTGCCGATAGGGGAGTCAAGCGCCAATTTTCCCTGTTCAACAAGTATCATAACCGCCGTTGCCGTAAAAGGTTTTGATACGGAAGCAATTTCATACCTGGTATCCACAGAGGCAGGTATCTTGTGTTCGAGGTTAGAAAATCCATAAGCCGACTGCTTCAGGGGTTTGCCATCTTTTGCAACCACAAACGTTACGGCCGGAATACTATCTTTTTTCATAATATCCGTGATATATCTGTCGATATCATCGGATGAGTTTTTTTGTGCAGCTGAAAAAAGGGGTACAAATAAAAGAAGGAAGATATACTTCATAAATCAGATTATGGGGTATTCCAAATATAGTTTGTGATTGCAGAAATATAAAAAAAATTACAAACTATCAAGTAAACATTTGTCATCTACAAATAAGAGGAGCCCAGTATTCTGAAGTGATTACCTGTTATAGATCTTTCGCTCAACCCTGATCGAATTATCCTGGTGAAATACCACGCAATCGTGTTTGATTGCCTGGTTGCTGATGGTTGAACTGATCAGGTTCCTCAGCTTATGATTAACGAATTCGTCGTTTATAGAATATTCGTAGCGGTAAACCTTCTCGTTCGAATGATTTTTAAAAGAGCAAAAGCTGCTGAGATCTGTAAAGCCGAAATTGAGTTTCAGCAATTCGGTCAACGCCAGGTTGATTTGTTCGTTGATCATGGTAATGGTTTCGTTAAAAGTGTAAAAAATCATGCCGATAATTTTTATATACGGCTGATCATTAAGCACAACGGCAATCAGAGGATAGGGGAGTAACTGGAGCTTGTTACTTCCTCAACTTGAGGAAGCATGCCGGGTTGCAATTCAGATTTGTGGATCGGTAATGCAACTTTGGCAACAGAACAATGATAATAAAAAAGCCTTGCGGATGCAAGGCTTTGCAAAGAATACGAAGAACTATTTTGTTAAGCGACCGTAATTGATTCGTCGAGGTAAACATCCTGAATTGCCTGAAGCATATCCACGCCTTCTTTGAATGGGCGCTGGAATGCTTTTCTTCCAAGAATGAGACCCATTCCTCCTGCGCGTTTGTTGATCACAGCTGTCATCACTGCTTCCTGCATATCACTTGCTCCCTTGCTTTCGCCGCCTGAATTGATAAGACCAACACGTCCACTGAAGCAATTCAATACCTGGTAACGGCAAAGGTCAATCGGATGATCTGTTGTAAGCTTGTCATAAACCAGCTTGTTTGTTTTACCATGTTTGGTGGCAAGGTAACCGCCATTATTAGTGGGTAATTTTTGTTTGATGATATCAGCCTGCAATGTTACTCCCAGATGGTTTGCCTGGCCGGTAAGGTCGGCAGATGTATGATAGTCTACTCCATCAACTTTAAAACCTGTATTGCGGGTGTAGCACCATAATATGGTAGCCATTCCCAGTTCATGAGCCAGTTCAAATGCTTCGGCTACTTCTTTTAACTGTCGTGCGCTTTCGGCAGAACCCCAGTATATAGTTGCACCAACGGCAACGGCTCCCATATTCCAAGCGCTTTTTACAGTTCCGAACATGGTCTGATCGAACTTGTTGGGCATGCTCAGGAATTCATTATGGTTGATCTTTACTACGAAAGGTATTTTATGGGCATATTTACGGCTCATGATCCCCAATACTCCGTAAGTAGAAGCTACTCCGTTGCAGCCGCCTTCGATAGCAAGCTTGATTATGTTCTCCGGATCAAAATAGATCGGGTTGGGTGAAAATGATGCGCCGGCGCTGTGTTCAATGCCCTGGTCCACCGGGAAGATTGACACGAAGCCTGTATTTGCCAGCCGCCCGTGGCCAAGCAGTGACTGCATACTGCGAAGTACCTGGCCATTGCGGTTGCTATTGACCCAGATGTCCTCTACGTGATTACCTGATGGCAGATGAATATCTGCCTTGTCTATTGTTTTGCAAGTATGATTCAGCAGAAATTCTGCTTTATCGCCTAATAGCTCAACGATATTCCTTGAAGTACCGTTGGCAGACAACTTTTCTTTTTTTGTTTGAACTTCCATAATGCAGGTCGGTTTGTAATGCGGCAAAGATAAGTTCTAACTTTTGAAGTTGTTTACATTTACAAAAACATCCGATAAGCAGCATGGAACATTTCACAGTCATAATAATAGGCGGGGGACCAATCGGACTTGCGTGTGCACTGGAAGCAAAAAAGGCAGGGATTGATTATCTGATACTTGAAAAAGGATGTCTTGTGAATTCCCTTTACAATTATCCGGTGAACATGACTTTTTTTTCAACTTCTGAACGTCTTGAAATAGGAGCTATCCCGTTTGTTTCCAATAATCCCAAACCAACAAGATCGGAAGCGCTGGAGTATTATCGCAGGGTGGCAACTTCCAATCGTGTTAATCTCCGGTTGTTCGAGGAAGTAAAAAATGTTACTTCCGAAAATGGAAAATTCAATGTGCTTACAGCAAAACATACATACACTTCCGATCACCTGGTGATTGCCACGGGGTTTTATGATATTCCATACATGCTGAATGTGCCTGGTGAAGAACTGCCCAAGGTGCGTCACTATTATAAAGACCCGCATTTTTATGCTTTTCAGAAAGTGATGGTGGTAGGCGCTAATAATTCCGCGGTGGACGCGGCTTTGGAGACCTGGCGAAAAGGGGCGGAGGTTACTATGGTAGTTCGCGAAAGCGCTATCGGGGAACGGGTGAAATACTGGGTAAAGCCTGATATCGAAAACAGGATAAAGGAGGGCTCGGTCAAAGCTTATTTCAATTCAACCATCGATTCCATTCGCGAGACTGAGGTTGACATCAATACACCGGAGGGTATGGTTACATTACAAAACGACTGGGTACTTGCAATGACAGGCTATCAACCTAATCTTGATTTTCTGAGGCGGCTGGGCATTAATTTATCGGATGATGAAGTGATGAAACCAGCGTATGATGAAGCCACGCACGAATCCAATGTTCCAAACATTTACCTGGCAGGTGTGATCTGCGGTGGAATGAATACACACAGGTTGTTCATTGAAAATTCCAGAGAACACGCGGAGCGCATCATGATCGGGATCAATAAAAAACTACACCTGCACAGGTCTTAGCCATGCAGGTGTCAGAAGGCAAACAAAGAATTAGTACGTGCAATCTAAATGGACGGTTCCTGGAATAATGTTCTGGTTAACGGTTTTTCAAAGGTTCCGGACAGCGTACTTGCAATTCAGGTTTTCAACGGGAAAAGATAAAGAGAACGGCTAGTGTAAGGGGATTAAAAAAGGGTCATTAGTAATGCGGCACAAAGATGCATTCTCACAGAACTGTTTCCAAGAAAAACGAAGTGTATAACAATAGCTTTACATCTGGTTGACGAGCACTTAACAAGATAACGTCATTGCGGATCCGGTAATTGCTCTTTTCTTCTGAGGTGATTATCCAGCAAAAATTTCATATTATTCTGATAGAATCGTCCAAAATACCAGTGCCGGTATTTAGAAGGGATTGTTTGTATCAGCGTTGCAGTTTTTAATGAATCCTCTGAAGCGGTAACAATAAGTTCCTGCATCGCGCCCAGGTAATCATACAATTCTTTAACGCCGGCTTTTTCACATACGTTTCCATGTCCGGGCACATAGGTGTTGATGAATTTATCTCCGTATAATTTTTCAAGGCTTGCCTGCCAGCTCGAAGGTTCACCGTCTGCCATCCATGGATGTCTTTTTACAAACAGCAGGTCACCCAGGAATGCGATCCTCTCGGATGGAATGCAAAGCACAACATCGCTACCGGTATGTCCATTACGGAATTCCATCAGTTTAACATCGCGCTCAGAGCCAAGTATCCACAACGAATCATTGAATACGATGTCGGGCAGTGTGATCTTAAGTTCACCCATCGATTCCATCATTCCTTCGTAATAGCCGATCCACAATGGAAGTTCTTCACGCTCCGCGCCGGTTGATGAATTATAAATCTGTCTGGTAGCTTTCAGCAGTCCGGGTACATGCCTTCTTTCCCAGGCCTGTTCTTCCGGCTCAACTTCCGCTATGCGATTGCGGGTATAATTGCTGCTGATTATGGTAGCGAAGGGAGCAAAAACCTGGTTGCCCCTGATATGGTCGTTGTGATAATGACTGTTTACTACAATTGTAACAGGTTTACCGGTCAGCTCTTCTGCGGCTTCTTTTAATTCTTCCGCGGCCTTTGGAGTCATGAACGGATCGAAGATCAGGGTTTTATCTCCCAGGTCAACTATTCCGGCATTACAAATTGCCTTTCCGTACTGGTCGTTATGAATGGCAGCCCATACACCTTTTGCCAGTTGCTGAATGGTAAAATTCGGATGAGAAGGAGATTTCTTTCTTTGAGCCTGTGTTATTAATGTAAAGGCAGTTAATAAAAGAAAAACGGGTAGAGATTTAACCATGCTGTTCTGTTTGGACGTGAACAATCAGGATATTCATGATTTTGCAGAAAAAATCAGGCCACTCCCTGAAAGTTACGATTAAAAACGAAGTGGTGATGAATAGCTGTCCAACCAAATATTGTTATCCTTCAGGTAACGCATATCAAAATATCCTTTTTAGGCATTTTCACCTTAATTTGGCAGACCCAAAACTGTGATATGAGAAAATTTTACCTGCCATTATTATGTGCAGTAGCCTGCACTTTTTGTATTCTTTCCTGTAAACAACCTACACATCCTGAAGAGGCCGTTGCGCCTCCTCCCTCAAAAAAAGAAAAAAAAGAAGGATATGACGGCCCTGCTGAACGGGATCAGCTGGAGTTTGAAAAAACGAAAGATCCTGCCCTGGGATATGTGCCATACGACCGGTTGATGACCGCGATTGAATATACCGAGGACCAGAAAAAGGCTAATGTCAACCGCACTTCGGCTTTGTTATGGGTTGAAAGGGGACCGATCTATGATTCTGTAGGACCCAGCAATGGAAATACCCGTGGCGGAGGCGGCTTTACCGCCGGTCGTATCAGGGCGGTATTGGTAGACACGCTGAACGACCCTTCAGGCAATACTGTCATTTGTGGTGGTGTTTCAGGCGGATTATGGAGGTGTACCAACTTTTTATCAGGGGTACCCAATTGGCAACCGGTAAATGATTTCTTCGATAACCTCGCAATCGCGTCTGTTTGCCAGGACCCTTCTAATCCCGCTGTGATGTATTTCGCCACCGGTGAAGCAACCAGCAATGCGGATGCGGTTTTTGGCAAGGGTATCTGGAAATCTACCAACGCGGGCATTAGCTGGACGCAATTACCTTCCACCGGAAATTTCATCCGGAATTTTAAAATACTCTGCGATGCATCCGGCAATGTTTACGTTGCTGCGCGCACAACAACCACACCTGCTGTGCAATCTGCAGGCTTACTACGGTCTAAAGACGGAGGAAGTACCTGGGAGAATATCACGCCCACCGGACTTACCAGCAATTCAACCTGTACAGATATTGAACTGAGTTCTACAGGTAGGCTTCATGCCAGTTTCGGTTATGTGGGAACGATAGTTAATCACCGGTATGCTGATAATCCTGCAAATGTGACCAGCGCAGGATGGACAACCAGTACCGGTATCAGAACAGGCGCTCCCGATGCAAGGAGAATGGAACTGGCGTGCCGTGGAGATATTTTATACGCGGTCACTGTAAACTCGGCAAACAACGTTGACAGCTGTTATAAATCTGTGGACGGTGGGAACACATGGACAAAACAAAACGCAGCCGCGTTTCCTTCAGGGCTTGGAAGTGGTCAGGGATGGTATAATCTTACACTGGCGATCAATCCGCTTAACACAAGTGAGATCATGATCGGTGGCCTTGATGCTTACCGTTCTGTAAACGATGGTCAGACTGTTTCAAGAGTTACTTATTGGGTTACTACAATTCCTTATGTTCACGCCGATCATCACTTCATGCAATGGTGGACTGTTGGAGGGGAGAACAGAATACTCATCGGTTGCGACGGCGGACTTTTCCTTTCCCGTGATAATGGCACTACCTGGGTTGATAAGAACAGGAACCTCGCGATCAAACAATTTTATGCATGCGCAATACATCCCGACGCGGGCAGCAATTACCTGCTTGCCGGCGCGCAGGACAATGGAAGCCACCAGTTAAAAAATCCGGGCCTGAGTTATTCAATTGAAGTAACAGGTGGTGATGGATGTTTCGTTCATATCAATCAGCAGAATCCGCAAATTCAGTTTACCAGTTATGTTTATAATCAGTATCGCAGGAGCGTTAATGGCGGTCAGTCGTGGTCATCGGTAAATCTCTCAACGCAGGGATCATTTGTCAATCCGTTTGATTATGATGATGCGCAGAATATCATGTACGCAGGAAACGGAGCCAACGCATTCCGCAGATGGCCCAACGCCAATACCGCCAACGTTTCGGAAGTGCTGACCACCACTGAACTCGGAGGCGGAAACTCCTCCGCATTCAAGGTGTCACCTTATACTCCTAACCGGGTTTTCATCGGAAGCAGTAATGGCCGTCTGATCAGGCTTGACAATGCCAATACAGTAACTGCTGCAACCATTGCAGCCAACGTTACAAACATTCGCGGAGCCGCATTCTCAACGGGAAATATAAACTGCATCAACACAGGTACGTCCGATGATCACCTGGTTGCGGTGTTTAGCAATTATGGCGTAAACAATGTATGGTATACAAGTGATGGTGGAACTAACTGGAGTGCGATCGATGGCAATCTACCTGACATGCCTGTGCGCTGGGCTGTGTTTGAACCCGGAACAAATACCAAACTTATTCTTGGTACCGAAGCGGGGGTTTATACCACAGATAATATTAACGGAGCAACCACAGTATGGGCTCCTGATCCTGCATTTCCAACTGTAAGAACAACCATGTTGAAAGTAAGAACAAGTGATAACACGATCGCTGCTTCTACTCATGGCCGTGGGATGTTCACCGCAACGATCCCTGCTACTGTTGCGCCTGAAATACGTTTTGTCAGCACATCAACATCTTTAGTCGAAGAGAGCGTTGGCACAACAAACTGCAGGTCGTATAAAGATATTTCAATCAGTGTAGGACTGATAAACGCCGCCACCGGCGATGCAACGGTGACGTATAATGTACAGGCTGCAGGTACTGCAACACAGGGACCGGATTTTGATTTTACCACCAATGGCAATTTCACCAATCCATCGAATCAGCATTTATTTTTATCTGGTACAACAGGCGCAAAAACAATTAATCTCCGGGTATACGATGACGCGGAAGTTGAATCGGCCGAATCATTTACAATTACGTTCAGTATTTCAGGAGCCACCAACGCTATTGCCGGGGCCGCAAATACACATGTTGTAACGGTAACGGATAACGACGAAGCGCCATTTGGCCCCGGAAACCTGACTGCCTCTTTTGGATTGGCAAACACCAGTCTTACGCAGCCTTTCAGAGGACAGTTCTCCGATTCGAGGACCCAGATCGTTTACCTGGCGTCGGAGCTTCGGACAGCCGGATTCCGCGCGGGTAATATCACATCACTTGGATTTAATGTTACCGCGAAGAACAGTACCGCGCCGTTTGAAAATTATACCATCAAATTAAAGAATACAACACGTTCAACTGCGACAGGCGGTGCATTTGAAACCGGCGCTTCAACAGTTTACGGACCGGTTAGTTACAGCACAGTTTCGGGGGCTAACAATTTTGCGTTGACCACACCTTTTTACTGGGATGGCACATCCAATCTTCTGATTGATATATGTTATGATAACGCAGCCGGCACGGCAACGGATAATGTAGCCGGTACTTCCGGTTTAGCGCTCTGTCATTTTGAGCGCGTAGACAATGCGGCAGGTTGCTCAATCGTCAACGCAGGTTTTGTATTTTCAGGAGGAGCAAGACCTGATATGAATTTCAGTATCAGCACTACCGGAACAGTCATTGCGTCCGCGCTGAACAGTTCGCAATCTTCTTATCTGCATTCCGGCAACGATCTGTATTATTACAACACAGCAGGTGAACTTATGGCCCGCGTTAAAAATCTTTCGAATCATAACTATGGTTGCACAGATGTTTCGATTGACCGCGCGGGAAGCGGCGCGGCGCAATTCTGGAATACGACACCAGCCAACTACATGATGGAAAAAACGTACAGGATAAATCCTGCCACGAATAATTCAAACGGAAGGTATGAGGTCACGTTATATTTCACTAAAGCGGAGAAAGAAGGTTGGGAAGCAGCAACAGGACAATCGTGGAATAATATTCAGCTGGTGAAATTGCCATCTGCGGTCAAAAACGTAAGTCCTCAGAATCCTCAACCCGACGGCGCGGGCACTATTCAGATAGTAACTCCTATTCGCGGAACATTCGGCGAAGGATTTACGCTGAGTTATACCTTTGATAACGGCTTCTCTGCTTTCGGAGCAGGTATACCCGGAAGGATCAATACCCAGCTTGATCTGAATGGAAAGATAGAGAATGGCAAGATCGTTCTTGATTGGACAACAGCCGCGGAAATGGGAAGTACAACTTTCGAAGTAGATAAGTCGTACGACCGTATCAATTTCCGTAAGATAGGTTCCGTGCAGGCTGCGGGAACGAAATTCACTTCATCTTCTTACGCATTGACTGATCCCGAAGTGGTTCAATACAATTATTATCGTGTGAGAATGATGCATGCTGACGGATATATGCTTACAAGCGATACGATACTTGTAAAAAATGATAATATTCCACAGCAACTGATCGTGCTCACCAATCCATTCAATGGAAGCATAAGGGTAAGGTTTGCAAGAATACCGGGAGGTACTGTTGTATTTACCCTTTACGACGCGGCAGGAAAACTGATAAGACGTACGCAATCACCCGGAGGGCAGGTACTATTCAATATCGGTACACAACACGCGGTCAGCAAAGGCATATACGTGCTGGATGCGTTTGTGGACGGCAAACATTATACAGTAAGATTGATGAAACAATAGACAGGAGCTGAACTGTAATACGAACTGCCTGGCCTTAAAAGCCGGGCAGTTTTTTTTTATGATTATTCCAGTCGAAGAAACACGAGCGTTTTATTAATTATTCCATCTGGAGGAACATGAGCGCTGAAGATTTTACCGCATCTTTCCCGGCGTTTATAGCGGGACTGATCATTTTATCGGGTTGAATTTTTCCTTCATAGATATTTCCATTGCGGTCGGCCTCCTTGCAAACTGTAAGCACCAGCACCGAACCGTCGGAAAGTTTATAGGTTGCATTTGCGGTAGTAAGTCCCGCTGTGGGTTGCCCGAACAAATAAACGTTGTCCTTTCCCTTGAACGCCAGCGCAACAATTTCGCCGGCGCTTGCAGTGTTAGGACCTGTGAGTACAACAATCGTTCTTTTTGAACCTGACATAGTGTATGGATTGTTCACGGTACATCTTGAGTATTTTCCCTGCATCATATTTCCCTGCTGGTAACTGAAGGGAATTTTCTCATCAGAAGAAACAAAATAACCATGTATCCCATCTCCCAGTAAAGGTCCAAGTCCTGCAAGCATAGGCCAGCAGTTTCCACCAGTATTGTTACGGAGATCGATGATCCATTTATTGATTCCTTTTTTATCATAGTCCGCGATCAGCTGCTGCAGGTTTTCGGCAAACTCAGTACAGATCTTGTTATCGGCGGTTGAAACCCATGGTACATCAATGTAGGCGATATCCTGTTCTGCAAGCTCGTGCTTCAACGGGCCTATCAGTTCATCAATCGGAGCGGGTTCAGTGGAGCTGTTCACATTACCGTTATACCTGGCTGCTTTTACCGGTGGCAGGATAAAGCTGTGTTTTTCCTTGATCTGTTTGAAACACCATTCCAATGTTTCATATGCCGTTTCGCAATCAGTAGAATTGTTAAGCCTGCTTTTTGCAGAATTTACCAGTTCATCCCATTGCACAGAATCCTTTTTATAATAATGCTTTTGCATCACAACAAATGCCTCGTCAAGCAGGCGTGTGGCCTGTTGAATGCAAATAGCGGTAGCGGGCTTATTGGATTGCGCATACAATGCCGGTCCGCAAAAAAGTACAATTATGATGGTTAGGAAAGCTGACAAACGCATTAACGATTCTTTCATACGTAATTTAACTGCCATCTGTAAGATAGAGAGACGTTCAGATGTAAAAATTCCATAAATTTTATCTATTCAGTAAATGTGGCGCTTAAGGGTCAGTTGTATCTGCTGTATGTGAGACCTGTCAAAAATTACTAAAAAATTGATTAACTACAAAAGGGAGGCGATGCGCTTGAGGTCTTTGTTTTCAAAAAGCATTGTGTCGGGTGTTGTTTTGATAATGTGAAGCAGTGCCTTTGCCAGCTGAACTGAATTGATGACCATTGATGGAGCAAGCAGCTGCAGTAAGGGGAAGAATGGAATCATCAGCTTATTGGTCAAAGCCGTATTGGGGTTTTTGTGAATTGGCCGGATGCCGCCGGGTCTGGCAATGTATAACCTTTTTAATCCGAGTGACTGCAAAGCATTTTCTGTTTTACCTTTTACGCGGGCGAACAACGTTTTGCTGGTTTCGGTTGTATCGGCTCCCGCGCCACTTAAGAACAGGAATGTTATAGAAGGATTGGCACTGAGTAAAGCTTTAGCTGCTGCAAGCGCATAGTTATATGTGATAACAAAATATTCACGCTGGCTGACCTGTGATTGCGATATTCCGAGGCACCACAGGCAGGCATCCTGCCGGCTCATGACGTCTTCGAGGCCTGAATAATTGACGAAATCTTTATGGATGATCGTTTCCAGTTTTGGGTGCTCTATAACCAGCGGTCTCCTGGTAAGAGTTGTTATTTTTTTGATTTCCGGATCTGCAATCGCCTGGCGAATTACTTCAGCTCCTGCAAGACCGGTTCCGCCGGTGACAAGGATGTTCATCACTTAAATGTACGGTAAAAAAAAGACCACTGTTGCCAGTGGTCCAGGCTATAAAGCCTCAGAATATGTTTATAGACAGTTCGGCTAACTAGAAAGTTACCGAAGGTGTCCATGTAATATCTGTTGATTTCATGAATACCTCCTTTTCTTTGGTGAATGATAAAATTATGGAATTCTCAGATCGGAAATACAATGTGGAAAATTGAAATAGGAGTTTTTTCAATTCTTTAACCTATGATATACATGAGCTTATAATCGCATCGTAGATTCCCTAGTAAGCTTCCCTATGAGGTGCGGAAAATGCTGTATACATTTGATCCGTATCAATGTTACAGCATCTCCCGGACAAATGAAAAGCCTAATTGTCCGTACCCCCCGGTAGTACTGTAACGCTCCTTCTCCAAATATCCCTATGACTAATCGTTGTTGATTTTTAATCCAAGCCCTCGGGTCGGCATTGTTTTACTCTAAAACTAAAACGATGTTGAACAGGAAACTTAAGGTCATTACAGGCAATGCTTTGTTACTATTCATGTCTCTGCCTGCCGGAAGCCACCAGCATTTCACCGCTTCCATTTTCTCAGAAGAAATTCCCACATCGGATGGTGAAAAGATCATCTCTGCCAAATCGGCGACTGCTGTTCGTTTGAACAAACAGGCTGCATTATTTACCAAAGACTATGTTAAGCGGAACAATGAACTGCTTTCCACGGTCAAACAGAGAGGTGAAAAACATTTTCCGATGATGGACTCAATTTTCAACCGTTATGAACTGCCGATTGAATTGAAATATCTGGCAGTGGTTGAATCTGAGTTGAAGTCCACCGCCACTTCCCGTGTTGGTGCAAAAGGTCCCTGGCAGTTCATGCCCGAGACCGCCAAAATACTTGGACTGAAAGTGTCTAAGTATAATGATGAGCGCACCAGTTACAGGAAGAGCACTCGCGCAGCTGCAGTTTACCTGAAAGACCTCCACAGGGAATTCGGAGACTGGTTGCTGGTTCTGGCGGCTTACAATTGCGGACCTGTACCGGTTCAGAAGGCCATTAAAAAGTCAGGCAGCCGCAATTTCTGGAAACTTCAGAATTTTCTGCCGGCTGAAAGTCGCGGGCACGTTAAAAAGTTCATTGCCACACATTACTATTTTGAAGGTTCAGGTGGGGAAACTACCATGACCAAGGCTGAGTTGCAGAAGCTGCTCGCCCTGAAGTAAGATTGTTTTTTTGGGTTATTGAGTTCAATGAAGGCATCCCCTGGCTGAAAGGCCGGAAGGGTGCCTTTCTCTTTTTAAAAACTAACAATCGTTATCTTTGCGCCGCAGATTTGAAATTACCCGGAAGTTATTTAATAAGAAGGTCATCAATAATTAATATGAACAATTCAAAAGTCTATATCGTATCTGCAGTTCGCACTGCAATCGGAAGCTTCGGAGGATCGTTAAAAGACGTACCTGCCCCCAGGTTGGGAGCAACCGTTATTAAAGAAGCATTGGCAAAAGCCGGTATTAAACCAGAGCAGGTTGATGAAGTTCTTATGGGTTGCGTATTGCAGGCGAATCTTGGACAGGCGCCTGCACGGCAGGCTGCTAAGCTGGCCGGACTGCCTGATAGCGTTGTATGCACGACAGTAAATAAAGTATGCGCCAGTGGAATGAAGGCGATTGCACAGGGAGCTCAAAGTATTTTGCTGGGCGATAGTGAAATTGTGGTTGCGGGTGGAATGGAAAACATGAGCGCCGTTCCGTTTTATATCGAAAACATGCGTTGGGGAAATAAGTATGGTAACAGTAGTGTAATTGATGGTTTGGCAAAGGATGGTCTTACCGATTGTTATCATGGTTATGCGATGGGATGTGCCGCAGACCTTACAGCGGTTGAGCATAAGATCAGTCGCGAAGAACAGGATGCATTTGCAATTGAAAGTTATAAACGCAGTCAGTCTGCCTGGGACAACGGCTCATTCAAAAATGAAGTGATACCTGTTGAGATCCCTTCAAAAAAAGGTGACGTGGTAGTGTTCGCGAAAGATGAAGAGCCTTGGAATGTAAAGTTTGATAAGATACCTGGTTTAAAACCGGCTTTCGGTAAGGAAGGAACCGTTACCGCTGCCAATGCCAGCACCATGAATGATGGCGCCGCGGCAGTTGTATTGATGAGTGAGGCAAAAGCCAACGCTCTTGGCATAAAGCCGCTTGCAATCATTCATTCATACGCCGATGCTGAGCAGGCTCCTGAAAAGTTCACCACTACTCCGAGTGTTGCGGTGCCTAAAGCAGTAAAAAAGGCCGGCTTGCAAATGAGCGACATAAATTATTTCGAATTGAATGAGGCTTTCAGCGTTGTAGGGCTTGCAAATATCAGTCTCATGAAACTCGATCCTTCAAAAGTAAATGCGCATGGAGGTGCAGTTTCAATTGGTCATCCTCTTGGGGCAAGCGGCGCAAGAATCATCGTAACGCTTCTGAATGTTCTTCAGCAGAAGAACGCGAAGTATGGAGCAGCCGGTATTTGCAATGGCGGAGGCGGAGCAAGCGCCATGGTAATTGAAAGAGTATGACCGGACAATCTTCTATCACTATAAGGTTTGCAACAAAAGAAGATGCTGCCATGATAGCCGAATTGAGCAGGCGAACTTTTTATGATTCGTTTGCAGCGCATAACACCAGGGAGGACATGGAAAAATTCATGAACGAGCAGTTCACTGTGTCTTCTTTAATGGAGGAAGTTGGCGCTCCTTCGAATATTTTTATTGTGGCAGAAAACATGGAAGAGGTTGCAGGATATGCACGCATGCGTGAATCTCCAGCGCCTGCTGAACTGAACGGTCAGCCATCTATTGAAATTGCGAGGATTTATGCTGTACAGAATATGATCGGTAAAGGAGTAGGGAATGCGCTTATGAAAAAATGCATCGACATTGCTTATGAAATGGGCAAACGGGTAATATGGCTTGGTGTTTGGGAAAAAAATGACCGGGCAATACAATTTTATAAAAAATGGGGTTTTGAGAAGTTCAGTGAGCATAATTTTGTTCTTGGCAATGATGTGCAGACCGACTGGCTGATGAAAAAAGTACTGAATTGATCATTCACTTAAATAACTGCGTTATGAAAAAACTATTAAGTGTCATTACGTGTTTGTCTGTATTTGGACTTGCCAGTGGAATTATGTCGTTCAATTCAATTAAGCAGGATGCGCTGACAGGGGCATGGCATCAGCAAAAAGGCACTGTAGAAACAGTATGGGTTTTTGTTGATGGATATGCTGTGCAGGCAACTTATGATAAATTGAACAGGAAATTTATGGACACCTGGGGTGGTCCATATACTGTCAATGGAGGAAAGATATCAATCAACACTGAATTCAATACGGCCAACAGCGACAAAGTAGGGCAGCCTGTTGAATTTGATTTTACAATGGGTGATGGAAAATTATCTTTTAAGGAATCAGGATCCTGGACGCGGCTGGACAATGGGACTGCGCCTTTGGCAGGCAACTGGCGCATTAGCGGACGGATGCAGGATGGCAAAATGGTTGAGATAAAACCTGCCGCACGCAAAACACTAAAAATTCTTTCCGGTACCCGCTTTCAATGGATAGCGATCAATCCAGAGGTCAGGGGTTTTTATGGAACGGGAGGCGGAACGTATACTTTTACCAATGGAAAATATACAGAGAAGATCGAGTTTTTTTCACGGGATAGTACAAGGGTTGGCGCTTCGCTCACTTTTGATGGCAAAGTTGAAAACAAGGCATGGAATCATTCGGGACTGAATTCGAGAGGTGAACCTTTAAATGAGATCTGGAGCAGGGAAGGAAAATAAATAAGGTCAATAAAATAATAATGCCCGTACGATCTGTACGGGCATTTGTTTTTTGAATTACATTACTGGCAGCTAAGCATTGATATTGCAGCCTGGTACTCATCTTTCTGAGCCTGCGTCATATTGCTGCAAGAACTGTTCACATACGATGTAAGCGCAGTTTTATAAGCATTGCAGTTAGCTACTGAAGGATCATTGGCATAAGCAGTTCCTTTTGTAGAAACATCCTGAGCCATACCATTACAATCTTCTGCTTTGTCTTTTTTACAACCTACGGTTGCAACAGAGAATACGCCTGCTAACAATAGGATAGAAAGGGTTCTTTTCATGTGATTATGTTTTAGAGTTACAATTAATTCGCAAGAACGCAACACGTCAACGAAATCGTATTATCAGTTATCTCAATAACCACCTATTTGCAAAAGTTTCTATTAACTGGCATGATTCGGATGATAAGCGGCGAAGATTTGAAGGCAATAAATAATAAAATAATGCTGATTATTTACAGATCATAAGGTGTTAGCCCGGTTTCCATTATTTTTGCGGCTTTATTAATTGCCATATGGAACCTCAGCCCAGCATTTCATTCGACAATACCGAGAACGCATTCGCTTATAAACCGGATAATGAACTTAAAAAGGCGCATTTCCTTTTTTCTGCCATGGGAAAGGACTGGCTGGTAAAGCTTGGGGTGAATATCACTCCCTGGGCTATTAAGACCGGAATTCCGATCAATGGAATTATTCGAAATACCATCTTTCAGCAATTTGTAGGTGGTGAAACATTACAGGAGACGGCAGTAGTTGCAAAACGATTGTCAACTTATGGTGTTCAGACCGTATTGGATTATGGGGTGGAAGGTGGTACCGGTGAAGCGGCTTTTGATCACGCGACTGAGGAATTTATTAAGGTGATTGATTATGCAGCTACTCAGCCCAGCATACCATTCATGAGTATAAAGGTCACGGGCCTTGCGCGTTTCGGGCTGCTTGAGAAACTGGATCATTCTGTAGAGGAGAATGCAGGCACGCTTATGAAGCGATATGTGAAAGCTGTTGAATCGCTCACCATTGAAGAAAAGGCGGAATGGCAGCGTGTGCACGAACGCGTTCAACGCATTTGCAGGGAAGCTTCTGAAAAGAATGTTGGTGTTTTCATCGACGCGGAAGATTCGTGGGTACAGGATCCGGTTGACGTGCTTACCATATTGATGATGGAACAGTACAATCGTGAAAAAGCGCTTGTCTTTAATACCTATCAGTTATACAGGCACGACCGCCTGCAATTTTTAAAAGATACATTCGAAGCCGCAACCCAACGGAATTTTATCCTGGGAGCAAAGCTGGTAAGGGGCGCTTACATGGAAAAAGAACGTAAACGCGCCGCGCAGATGAATTATCCCTCACCGATCCAGCCCGATAAAGCTTCCACGGATAGTGATTACAATCTTGCGGTGAAGTTCTGCATCGAACATCTTGATAAAATAAGCCTGGTAGTAGCTTCTCACAATGAATACAGCAATATGTATACAACTGAATTGCTGAAACAGTCAAGGTTGCCGTTGAATCACCCCAACGTTCACTTTTCGCAATTGTTTGGAATGAGTGATAACATTACATTTAATCTGGCCAAGGCCGGATGCAGTGTAAGCAAGTATCTTCCTTTTGGTCCTATCAAAGACGTGATACCATACCTGATGCGTCGTGCGCAGGAAAACAGTTCTGTCTCGGGACAAACCGGTAGAGAACTTGGATTGATAAGGAAAGAACTGAAGAGAAGAGGAAAGATTTGAAGCAAGTGGAGTTGGATAGTATGTACAGTGGAGTTGGATAGTTTGTACATTTACACCTGATTTGATTTAAAGGACTGCTAGCTCAGTTGGTTCAGAGCATTACTTTGACAGAGTAGGGGTCGGCGGTTCGAGCCCGCCGCAGTCCACCTTCGCCCGCCTAGCTTTAACGTAGGCGGGCTTTGCTTTTGCGGGCTTCGGCGGACGCGGTCCACCTTCGGCTTTTGGTTCCATTAATTAAACTCTATTTCATCTAATAGTTACGGGCTGTGTCCGCCGAAGCTTCAGCGTAGGCGGAGCGGTTATTGTAAAGATGAGAATGGTTACCTGATTTCAATTGTGGAATTTATTACATAAGCCGGGGTAAAGTAGCAGTCGTCAATTGTTTTAGCATCATATTTGGATTTGATTGGATATAAATAATTATATCCTTCGAAATCTAAAATATTTACTATGAAATGGACATTACTTCTTGCGTTCAGCGTTGCCATTGCGGCGGGATGCGAAAAAACAAATCATCATTCTGATAATATAGTAAAACTCCAGTCGGATGCAGATCCGGTTGAACAGAACAGCCTGACAGGAAAGTGGAGGCTGGTTGAATATTTCCAGGACAAAGGAGATGGTACCGGTCAATGGGTTCCAGCGACTGAGGCGGAAGAAATCACCTTCACTGCTTCGGGCGAAGTGATCGTGTCTTCAAATTCACCGCTTGCATCGAGAGGTTATAACCGGTACAGGATAATAGACAAAACTCATGTTGAATTATATTCAACAAGTAATGAGAACCGGGACATTTTCTACTATAACAGGGAAAGCAATACAAGCCTGATATTTAATCCGCAGTGCCGGGAGAATTGTAGTAGGAGGTATCAGTTGGTGAGTTAATTAAAAAATTCAAAATGTAAAATTCAAAATGTAAAATGAAAAATAAGGACCCCAATTTTGCATTTTACATTTTACATTTTGAATTTTTAAAACCTTTTCATTTTACGTTTTATATTTTTCATTTTGCATTTTCAAGAAATCTTTTTCCTTTTTACTCAAACTAGCCATCCCTTTCCGGTGAATCTTTTCGAGTATCCGGTCAAGTTCTTCCTGCCTTCTTCGCTGGTCGAGATTGTACCGGTCGTCAATTGTATGAACATTGCTTTTTTTAAAGAATTGATTATCGACCAGAAGAAACGCGGGCTTTTTGATGATGAAATAAATAAAAATTAAGGAAGGTATCAGGATCAGCAACACAGGCAGATAATTTAACCTCAACGCTTCCGGGAACATCAATAAAGCAAGCAGCAAACCCGTCAATGCGCCGGCCAGGTGTGCTTCATGTCCTATATTATCAGCGCGCGACCGGATACCATAAACAGAATACAAAACGAACAGTATCCCATAAAGC
>DASWTK010000236.1:0-13621 GCA_036402175.1 Chitinophagaceae bacterium
AAAGCGATTCTTTAACTCGGCAAATTCAAGATTTGAAAAATCCCTTTTCTTCAATAAAAAGACAGACATCTTCTGCAAAGGCTCGAAGTTGATCAGCTCACCCTCTTTCAGCGAAAGATCAATTGTTCCGTTGAGTGTTGACGATCTGATTGTGGCGTTATCGTTCAACACTCCGGAGATCTGGATGTTTGTGGTGAGCAATCCCTTGATATTTTCAGGACCGATATCGTCCATCCCAAAGTTGTTAAATGCCTGGAAAAGTTTTGAGATATTGATGTTTTTCAAACTTGCGTTCAGGTTCATACGACTATCATCCTGCGCAATGCTCAACAGCGATCCGTCGAGGTCCAGCGATCCATCAGCATGGTTCAGCGAAACATTCCTGAACTGCCAGTTATTATTGGTGAGCAGCACATTTGCTTTTACATCCGTTGCCACAAAACGCTTATAGGTTATCCGTCCTGCGGTAAGGCTTGTATTCATGTTGCACATATCCATGAACCGGTCAATTGAACGCGACAGCTTTTTCAGTTTTGCTTTACGCTGACCGCGGTCGATCTTTTTTCTCTGTCCCAGGAAGCTGGTGAACTGACCCACATCCAATACAGGCATTTTGATGAAGGATGTAAGTTCAAGCTTTCCGGGATCCGCGTCCATCAGTGAAAAGAAATTCCTGATCTCACCATTGATCTCAATGGGGTTTTGCTGAACATTTCCTTTTAAGTCTTTAAACCGAATGTCTGTACTGTCAAATATGATATCACCCGAAAAACCCGACAGTTTAATTCTCCTTGGCACATATTCTATTTCAGCATTTGAAATACTGAAGCTTCCTGATATATACGGAGTCACCTTAGTGCTGTCACCAATAGGACCATGATAATAAATTTTCGTTCTTGCGTCACCTTTGGTGAACTGGAAAGATTCACTGCCGATCACACCATCCAGTTTTGACAGATCGGTGTTCGACTGAATGTCGCAGGTAATTACAGGATATTTCAGATCACGGATCAATATTCGTTCGCTGACCACCGGAATTCCTTCCCAGCTTGCTTTGAGTCCATTTATAGTTACCGCAGAATTTGCATCGTTTCGTGTAAGGGTTTCCGATACCTGGTTGGTGAAACTTGCCGCAAATGAACAATCTTCGAAATCTCCATTGGCGGTTTTTAAGATATTATCTTTTACCACTGCGCTCAAATTCACTACCGGTGTATCTCTATAAACCGTTCTTCCCCTTATGCTTGCTTTTAAATTGATCGGCTTTGCGAAATCAAATGAGTCAATCTTTTTGCTGACCGCAGCGGTAACTATTCCCGCAGCAGTTTTGAATGTTATGCGGTTGGCGATTATATCGAGATTAAAGCTATGTGTGCTGTCGAAATGAAAACCGCCGCTGAAAACAAATGGCTGTCCTCCGATCCTTATCCGTTCGTTTTTGAAGTTCAGCGCTTTTTTAAGTGTATCGTAATTCATCTTCAGGTCGCCCTTTATGACCTTTCCTTTCGCGTAACTTCCTTTTTCGATATTGAAAGCAAGGCTGTTGATGGTAGCGTCAATTTTTGTTTTGATTGAAATATCGGCGCCGGAACCTGATATGCCGCAATTCAGCTTGCGGAAATAAACATCATGATACTTTCTTTTTGTAACCTGGTATAGAATGATCCGAACATCCTTAAGTATTATCTTATCAGGACGCGAACCAGACGATGATGAACTATCCTTCTTATCATTGGATGATGTGAGGTACCGGTTAGTATATCCATTTCCGTCGGTGAATAAAAAAACCCGTCCCCGTTCAACTACAATTTTCGAAGGTTGAATCCTGCCTTTCAGCAGGTCGAGCGTAGTGGAACTGATGAAAAGTTTGTCGGCTTTTAACAATTCATGCTGATGAACCTCATACATCGAGTCGCGAAGCGACACATCTTCCAGCCGAAGCGTGACATTGGGGAAATTCACCAGGAAATTCAGACCGATATCGCGTATCAGCACCTCTCCTTTAAGCTTTGAACGAACGGTATTGGACACCTTGGTAAGCAGGCTTGCCTTGTTTGCCTGGAAATAGATATAGATGGCGGTCCACAGCAATAGGATAACCACCACGGTTCCAAGCAGTATCCGAAGAAAAATTTTAGCGTAATGCCCCAGTTTGGTTGGCCCTTGCCTCACTTGTTCCATCAGGGCATATCCTTCAATTATCGTACCTCAGGTTAACTATCGTTTCATGGCCTCCATCTGCTTCTGAAGGGAGAACATTTCATCTCTAAGGCGGGCCGCTTCCATGAAATCGAGGTCGCGGGCGGCCTTTTCCATTTGCTTCTTTGTAGTGGAAATAGCCTTTTCAAGCTGGGGGATGGTTTTATAGACCTCCTGTTCCTCTGCGGCCACGCTCACCGCCACATCGGCTTCGGCGGCATAAGGTGAAGATGGATCATAACCTCTTATATCCAGCACAGAGGTTTGCGCAAATACCTGTTCTTTCGATTTGATGATGGTGCGGGGAGTGATCCCATGTTCAATATTGTATGCTACCTGCTTCTCCCGGCGGCGGTCTGTTTCATCAATGGTCCTTTGCATGCTTTCGGTCATCTTATCGGCATAAAAGATCACAAGTCCATCCACAGTCCGGGCGGCACGTCCTGCGGTTTGCGTAAGAGATCTTTCATTTCGCAGAAATCCTTCCTTATCCGCATCCAGTATGGCTACTAATGAAACCTCTGGCAGGTCGAGGCCCTCACGAAGCAGATTCACACCTACCAGCACGTCAATTTCGCCAAGCCTGAGCTGTCGAAGTATCTCTACCCGCTCTAAAGTGTCTACTTCGCTATGGATGTATTTTGATTTGATATTGATGCGATGAAGATAGCGGTCAAGCTCCTCCGCCATTCGTTTGGTGAGGGTGGTCACCAATACGCGATCGCCTTTTTTAACGCGCTTGTCTATTTCACTCAGCAGGTCATCGATCTGGTTGACCGACGGTCTGATCTCAATTGGTGGGTCAAGTAGTCCTGTAGGACGAACCACCTGTTCAACCACTACCCCCCCGGTTTTCTCCAGCTCATAATCACCAGGCGTGGCCGAAACATATACCACCTGGTTCAGCAAAGTTTCAAACTCATGAAAATTGAGTGGCCGGTTATCAAGAGCCGATGGAAGACGAAAGCCATATTCAACCAGCACCAGCTTACGGCTTCTGTCGCCACCATACATGCCACTTACCTGCGGAACGGTTTGATGACTTTCATCTATAACACAAAGGAAATCCTTTGGAAAATAATCCAGCAGGCAGAATGGCCGCGTGCCTGGAGTACGCCGGTCGAAGAACCTTGAATAGTTCTCCACTCCATTGCAATAGCCCAGCTCACGTATCATTTCAACGTCGTAGTTCACACGTTCACTCAGGCGTTGCGCTTCTATGAACTTGCCAGTGCTTTTAAAATAATCAGTCTGTGCGCCCAGCTCGTCCTGGATCTCATAAAGTATCTGCTGCATCATTTCGCGGGGCGCCAGGTAAAGGTTTGCAGGAAAGATAGCAGCGTCGTTCACCTTTGCAATGCGTTTGCCACTTTGAATATCCATGCTTTCTATCTCTTCAATCTCATCGCCGAAGAACGTGATGCGATAGGCGTAATCGGCATACGGAAGATTGATGTCGATGGTATCACCTTTAACACGAAACTGTCCCCTGTTGAAATCAACCGTGCTTCGATTGTATAATGAGTTCACCAGCGAATGAAGGAACGACTGCCTTGATATGGTCTGACCCCTGTTGATGCGAATGACACCCTTCTCAAATTCCTTTGGGTTACCAATACCATAGATGCAGCTTACAGATGCTACCACAATAATATCCCTTCGTCCTGTAAGCAACTGGGCGGTGGCCTGCAGTCTCAGTTTATCGAGCTCTTCGTTTATAGAAAGATCCTTTTCTATATAGGTATCGCTTACCGGCATGTAAGCCTCGGGCTGATAGTAATCGTAATAACTCACGAAATAACCCACCGCGTTATCAGGAAAGAACTGTTTGAACTCCCCGTATAATTGCGCTACGAGTGTCTTGTTATGCGTGAGTACTAACGTAGGTCTTTGTACCTGCTGAATAACATTGGCGATCGTAAAAGTTTTGCCTGATCCTGTCACACCAAGCAGTGTTTGGTGTTTTTCTCCCTGTAGAATGCCTTCGGTCAATTGCCTGATGGCTTCCGGCTGATCGCCTGCGGGCTGATATGGAAGATGAATTTTAAATGACATGGGATGCAAATTTATTCAAAGGTTGCCGCACTGAATGCATAATACTTAAATGCTTTATGACTTCCTTAACGCAGACGGTTGTACTAAGGTGGTCATATAACCCGTTAGGTTTCAGGCATACAATTTGCGAACAAACCTTTCCTTGCTAATCCAATTGGTTTCAATGAAAAATAAATACCGGCAATTTTGCCTGATGCTGCTTCTTTCACCATTCATGCTGCACGCGCAGGATGCAGGTGGTGATGCAGCAAAAGATACTTTTTCATCGCCACCAGTAACAACACCATTCATTTCTTTTCAAGCGCAAACCAGGGAAAGTAAAGTAGTAGTGCAGTGGGAAGTGAAAGAAGACAGTGCCGATTACTTTACATTAGAGCGAAGCACTGAAGGAAAAAATTATGAAGCCATCGGCATATTGAAGGCTGCAGCTAATCTGCATAAATATGAGTTCATTGATGAATTTCCCGCGCGTGGCCAGGCATTCTACAGGGTTCGATATACACGTAAAAGCGGCAGTGAGACTTACTCCGAGTCGCATGCTGTGTTGTTACCCGGTTCAACTTTTTTCAGGTTTTATCCTAATCCGGCAGACAAGCTTCTGATACTTCGCGTTGAATGTCCTTTTGATTTACAGATTGTCGACGGATTTGGCAAACAACGGATAACCAAATCATTAGGATTAGGGCCACAGGTGATTGATGTCTCATTTTTGGAAAAAGGAGTTTATATCATCAGGATCACAGATAAGATTTCGGGCAGGCAACAGTTTGATAAGTTTCTAAAAAACTGATATGTGAGCTTGTTAATAAAATTTAGTTGCAGAAGTATTGCTGATTCAAAATCTAAACTATATCTTTACCTCGGTTTTTCATAGGATATTGGATTTTAAAAACGGGGTTGAATTTCTATTCAGACCCCTTTTTTTATTTTAGGAGGTGATCGAACCGGATCACGGATTGGGTGGATTTGAGCACGGATTGAAAGGGAGTGAATGATGATTAAATATTAGTAAGTATGTGGGTAAGGGGTGAGCACGGATTTGAAAAGGATTAAGGGATTACACGGATTGATCTTCATATAAAAAAAACCCCATGATTGAACATGAGGTTTCTTACCAAATCAATTAAAGTTTACAACACTACTATTAACAGGTTTTAACCTGCGGCGGTTTCTGCGATCTTTGCGCGGATCTTGGCTTCAATTGCCGCGGCCAGCTCGGGATTATCCAGCATCAACTGTTTCACCGCATCACGTCCCTGTCCTAATTTATCGCCGTTATAGCTATACCAGCTTCCACTCTTCTGAATGATGGCAAGTTCAACGCCCATATCAATGATCTCACCTGCTTTGGAAATGCCTTCACCAAAGATGATGTCGAACTCAGCGCTTCTGAACGGTGGCGCTACTTTGTTCTTCACTACTTTTACCTTGGCGCGGTTACCGATTGCTTCTTCTCCATCTTTTATCTGCGCAATGCGACGGATATCCAATCTTACAGATGCATAGAACTTGAGCGCGTTTCCACCTGTTGTGGTTTCAGGATTGCCGAACATAACACCAATCTTCTCGCGAAGCTGATTGATGAAGATGCAAATGGTGTTTGTTTTGCTGATGGTAGCAGTCAGCTTACGCAATGCCTGGCTCATTAAACGGGCATGCAAGCCCATTTTGCTATCGCCCATTTCTCCTTCCAGTTCACCCTTGGGTACGAGCGCGGCCACTGAGTCGATCACCACTACATCCAGCGCACCTGATAATATCAGCCTGTCGGCTATTTCCAGGGCCTGCTCTCCGTAATCGGGCTGCGAAATAAGCAGGTTGTCTACATCCACGCCCAGCTTCTGCGCATAGGAGCTGTCGAATGCATGCTCCGCATCTATAATGGCGCACATGCCTCCTTTTTTCTGAGCTTCTGCTATTACGTGAATGGCAATGGTTGTTTTACCTGACGATTCCGGCCCATATATTTCAATAATGCGACCACGTGGAAAACCGCCAATGCCTAAAGCTACATCCAGCCCGATGGAACCCGTTGAAATGATCTCCATCTGATGCTCAGCTTTCTCATTCATCATCATTACACTTCCCTTGCCGAAATCCTTGTCTATCTTATCTATTGTAAGCTTTAAGGCTTTCAGTTTTTCTGCGTTTGACATTAGGTTAAAATTTAAATTGTTAGTGGGTTAATGTCCTTAAACGGAACGAACAATTAAAGGTACCGCTTGCCAAATGTAGGTAAAATTATCTTATCAACACTAATTTATTTAGCATAAAATAACTAATGCTTTTGGCCGTAATTATCAGGACCTGTCTGGCATACTACTATAGATCTTTTTGGTGTACTACCCCAGGACCTTTGACAGTATAATCAAAAAAAACTCCCCGTTATAAAACGGGGAGACATTGAGAAAACTTCCGATTGCTTGTAAAAACTTGTACTTGAAAAGCGATTGCACTACAAAGGTCGGGTCTGAAATCATCTCCCACAATACCCTTAAGTGGTAATTTTTTGGCTTGGAAACCTGCCCCGGATGCCGCAACTTTGCACAAACTGGACAATTATGAAAAAAGTTCTCATACTGTGCTCATTTCTCTTAGGCGGTTTTTGCCTGTATGCACAGCAGCCTCAGTCGGCCGAAAAAGGTGTTACCTATGGCGCCGGAACCGTAGCCGATGGCGCCATTACGGTGTCTGAAGTAGATAACAAGATCAAGGAACAGGATAAGTATTCGGGCAAGGTTAAAGGAAAGGTGGTTTCCGTTTGCCAGGAAAAGGGATGCTGGATGAAGATTGAAAGAGATAACGGCGAGCCAATGATGGTTAAGTTTAAGGATTATGGTTTCTTCATGCCCAAGAACATCGAAGGCAAGGAAGTAGTGCTTGACGGCGAAGCTACCATCAAGGAAACCTCAGTTAAACAGCTCCGCCATTATGCCGAAGACGCCGGCAAGAGCAAGGAAGAGATCGAGAAAATAAAAAGCCCCAAGAAAGAAGTGATCTTTGTTGCGAAAGGCGTGCTTGTATTGTAAGAGTACTTAGGTTATAAATTCATCTGTCAGATAAATAATTTGTCCCTGCTGTATGCAGGGACTTTTTTTTATTTCTGTTCGATGGTGTCCTTCCATCGCCACAAATAAAAGCAGGCATAAGTGCGGTAAGGCGACCATTTGCCCGATATCTTAAGCATGGCTTCTCTCAGTTCTTTTTTATTTTCCAGCTTCAGCTTATACAGCCTGATCATCGATTGCTGTATACCCAGATCGTCTACAGCAAACACATCTTCCCTGCCGAGCGTGAACATCAGTATCATTTCAACCGTCCATTTACCAACGCCCTTAATAGCGGTGAGGTATTCGATCACCTCTTCATTGGACATCTTATTCAGCTTCTTTTCATCCATGCCGTGTTCAACCGCAAAGCGGGCAACATTATGTACATAACTCACTTTGGCGTTCGATAATCCGATAGCACGCAGTGTTGGGGCAGGTGTTTCCAATATTTGCTCAGGGGTGGGTTCGCTTCCGCCATACAGATCAATAAATCGATTGTAAATAACTTCTGCAACTTTTGTAGAAAGCTGCTGGCTCATGATCGATGAGCATAACCTGAGGCAGATGTTTTTCCGCTTTTGCAGCTCGTATGGCTCTACCGTTTCAATTAATTTCTTTAACCTTTTATCCTTTGATAAATGTGCAATGTGTTTCATAGCTATGACTATACTTTTTTGCTATACTTCAAAATACTGAAATGCAAATATAATCGTCCCCATCAGCTAATCGGTTAAGGAATCATGCTGCAAATTTATTTTTGGCACATTTTTTTGACCGGTTGCAGTAATAAAAATCAAATACTATGGCTGACAATCCAAACAAAAAGAAAAAAGATGGCAAGCAAGTGAGCCAGCAGGAGCACGAGCAGGAATACCAGTCAGTAAAAAAGAAGAAGAACGAAAAAGGAAATGCCGGTAACGACGGAAGCGGAAGAAGTAACAACAGCGGACGCGAGCGCGGTCGCGACTGATCACATGATCATTTGCGGATCCATCCGGTGATGTCGGGCTCAGTGCGAACAAAGTAATAATCATTAAAGGCGGCGAGAATGCTTACAGCTTCTCCCGCCTTTATCATTTTTTTCCGCGGGGCGAGGCTATCCGGGGCATCAAACACCGGCTGCTCCGATTTTATGACCTGCTTTCTGATCTCTGTTGCATTGGCAGCTTCGTTACTCCTGACCAGACCTTTTGTGCCGTCGGGTAAATGAACCTTATACCAGTCAGCCGTTGCGGCCTGCACTTTCAGTAATGTATGTTGTGGTAATAGAGTTGTAACGGGCGAATCCAGCGATGCGTATAATTTTGTTTGCCTGCCACCAGCCCTGACAAACGTACCGATCTTGTTTAAAGGCGCACTGATTCCGTTAGGCGTTCTCACCTCGGGATTCACGAACGGAAAAGGATCAACCGGCCCACCCGATGTATAAATACCGAAGTGCAAATGAGGTGAAGTATACTGTGCATTCCCTGTATTACCCATCAATCCCAACGTATCGCCAGCTTTTACAATTTGTCCATCTGTCACCAGTTGCTGATCGAGGTGCGCATAATAGAGAACATAGTCTTTCTTTTCTGGCCGCATCCATACCACCTTGCCTCCAAGATTGTTTTCATTAACCCGTGTAACCCTGCCATCGGCTGCGGCAACAACCGGCGTTAACTTCGGAGCGAACATATCAATTCCTTCATGCTTCCTTCCCCCACCATCTCTTGGATCGCCCCAGAAACTTTGCGTATGATTTTTACCGGGCGCTCTGATAGGATAAGCCAGTGAAGGTCCCGCGGAGATGCTGAGAGTATATTCACCGCCTTTCAGTAATTCGGGTTGAACACGAATGATGAAAGTTGTTTGTTCATCAACTTCGTGCTCTATAACATGTTTCAAAGTATCGGCCGCGGCTACCAGTTTTGGTTTCTGGTCGGTACTCCCGGGGACTTTCCATAGTTCCAGGTAAACTGTAAATCCATCCGCCGGTCTTTTGTCCAGCAGAATGTTCAGCTTTTCGCCTTGCCTGGCCTGGAATCGTAGGCCGGCCGCGTTCGGCTGATCGGCCGCAAAATATCCTGTCTCTTTATAAGGAATGGCAATTGCCAGTGGCGAACTGAGGCTTCTGTTTGCGGCATCAAACCATGCACGTCCCAGCGCGGTTTCACGCAGCCCTGCCCCTGTCAGCTTTTCACCATATTGCTCGTGCGGCGATTTCTTTCCGAATATGCCAGTGCCTGTTCTGCATGCCTGAAGCATGAATACACTCAATAATATCAGCACACAAAGGCGTACAAATTCAAATAGCGGTTTCATAAATCCCTCCGGCTGGTAATATCGATATTGATACCTATCATTCGTTCAGGCTGTCCGTCGCTGTCATAGATCACCTTTCCCTTTGCAAGGATCCAGCGGGTTGTTTTGTCGGGCCTGATGATGCGGAATTCAATATCCAGTTCTTTCTTATTATTAATTGCATCCCATAAAGCTTCCTGGGAACCCGGCAGGTCTTCGGGATGAACTGTTTTAGCCCAGTTGTCGAAGTTTCCACCAAACGAACCTTCCGGCAAACCATACAAGGCTTCTTCTTCCTTTGTCCATTGCACCTGATTGGTTTTTATATTCCATATGAAAGTACCTGCAGAGCCTGCCGAAAGCGCCAGGTTCAGCTGCGCCTGCGAATCCGTTAGCTTTTCTTCCACTTCTTTTATCCTCGTAATATCTCGCTGAGTACCCCATGCCCTTGCGACATGCCCGTTTTCGATAATGCCAATGAGGTTGTTGAGCATGTATTTGGTATTTCCATCCTTATCCACTTCCCTCGATTCGGCATCATATAATTTATAACCTGAAGCAACAAACGTTTTGAGATAATCCATGTTCTCCTCATTTCGTGGTAAAAGCATTTCAAGCTTTGAACCCATGAGATCGTATGCATCCCGGAATCCATACATTTTGGCCATTGCATCGTTGCACTCCGCAAGATATGCGTGCTGATAAACCAGCTCTACCTGTTTGTCTACCGGCAGCGTCACATCTATCGGTTCTTCCAGCTCATACCGCCAGATGCCTTCCGTGCTTTGTGAAATAAAATTGAAATAACGTTCCTGGTTCTGCTGAATGGTTCGCTGCGCTTCTTTCCGGAGATTTATATCGGTAACATAAATGGCCAGCCTGTTTGCAAGTGGATACAACCTATAATACATCCATCGTTTTGAAAAGGGAGAAACCGCTTCAAATTCTGATGATTTCCCGGCAATTCTCGCCTCATTCATCTGTTCAACCAATTGCGATTTCCTTATTCCCGGAAATTCATTCAGCAGGTTCCTGCCTTCCATCGGATTGCCATCAAAGAAATAATTGCATGCCCTTTTGTTGGCGAAATGTATATTCCAATCCTCATCCACTACCAGGAAAATATCATGCGTTTCATTGAGCAATTGCCCAAAAAGCTCAAGTGTCCGGGGCTCTATGTTTGATACGCTCATGGTATAAGGGTTGTGAGTAATTGAATATGCGAATATTATACCAGCCACTCTCATCATCAAACGCTTAAAATACCGTTTCACCTCCTACCTTCGCCTCTATGTCGATGCAGTTTGAGTCAATATTTACTTCAAAAAGGGTGGGATCGGATAAGAATCCACAAGGTCCGCGGTCTGGCTTTCAGCGCGATTTTGACAGGCTGATCTTTTCATCTGCTTTCAGGCGGCTGCAGAATAAAACGCAGGTATTTCCTTTACCCGGAGTAGCCTTCGTTCACAACAGGCTCACGCATTCACTTGAGGTGGCCAGTGTAGGGAGGTCACTGGGACAAATGACCGGGCATGCCATTGCAAAGGAATACAAATCAAATGAAGATGTGTATGAATTTTATAAATACGAGCTTTCCAATGTAATAGGCGCCGCCTGCATAGCCCACGATGTTGGTAATCCCGCTTTCGGTCATTCGGGTGAAAAAGCCATCTCGTCCTATTTCATCGACAACGCGGATGCGATTATTGATCAACAACCGCTTTCTGCTTTCTTCTCTGAAAAAGAATGGAAAGACCTTACCAATTTCGAAGGCAATGCAAACGCGCTGAGGATACTTACTCATAGTTTCAGGGGACGTTTCAGGGGAGGCCTCGGACTAACCTACACTACCATCGGAGCCATGCTCAAATATCCGTGCGAGTCTGTTGCAACTGATAAAAGTGTCAAGCACCGCAGCAAATACGGATTCTTTCAGTCAGAAAAAGAAACCGCTTTGCAGGTAGCAAAGGAGCTGAACATGATCACCGAAAGCGAGTCGCCGCTGATCTATAAACGTCACCCTTTTGTTTACCTGGTAGAAGCAGCCGATGACATCTGTTATAAGATCATTGACATGGAAGATGCGCACCGCTTGAAAATCCTTTCAACAGACAGGATCAGTAACGCGTTCATGGACGTGATCAGGTCAGTCAACCGCGAAGAAGAAAATGCAGACCGCATCTATAAAAATTATCAGTCGATCCGCGATGTCAATGAAGGCATCGCCTTCCTTCGCGCAAAATTGATCAATGTACTAACGCTTCAGGCAGCCGATGTTTTCCTGGACAATCGTCCTGCAATCCTCAATGGAAGCTTCAATGACGCTCTGATGGATCAGATCGAACGGAATTCAGCTGCATTAAAAACAGTGAAGAAAATATCCATTGAAGAAATCTACAATCATCCTATAGTGATGCAGATAGAGAGCGCGGGATATAATGTAATGTCTGAGCTGCTTCATTTATTCATACCAGCACTTGTAAAAGCAAAACCAACGCATAAGGATGAAAAGATCCTCAACCTCTTCCCTTTCCAGTTTACAGAATACCAGGAAACAACCTCGCGGTATTTGCGCGTAATGAGCGCGCTGGATTTTTTATCGGGCATGACCGATGTATATGCAACGGAGATTTACCGGAGAGTGAAAGGGATTGTGATCCCTGAGCATGGATAAGATTAAAGGTACCGCTCATCCTAATTTTTTTTTAGCTTCTGATGTATTGCCGAACTTATTATCACGGAGGTGTTCCGGATTTATCGGATTGGGAGGATGGGGATGGGAAGGGGATTATTTTTAGGATCACGGATTGGGAGGATGTATCACGGATTAGGATGATAAATCACGGATTGAAATGGATTATGGGGATTTCACGGATTTTGTATTTTCTCGTTAATACTCACTTTAAAATAATTTGATATGCCAGTTCTTTCCCGTAAGAAATTCATCCGTTCGCTGGCTGGAGCATCGGGCTTGCTGGCAGTGCCTTTGTTGTTAAGCGGACAGCAGGCAGGTATTCAACAGGGTCCAAAGCAGGATCGGCCGACCAAAGGGCCGGCACTGGATAAAGAGCTGGTGAGGGATTTTGTTGGTGCCGCGCATAAGGACTTCGACAAAGTAAAGGTGATGCTTCAGGAAACACCGGACCTTTTGAATGCCGTGCACAATCTTGGCGGATGGGATTGGGAAGACGCTATCGGGGCGGCAGGACATGTAGGCCTTCGGGATATGGCGATCTACCTGCTGCAACAAGGCGCACGCCCTACAATCTGCGTTGCGGCCATGCTGGGAGAACTGGAACTGGTTAAAGCCTTTGTACAGGCATTTCCCGATATGAAAAATGCTGTTGGTCCTCATAAAATATCGCTGGTCCGCCATGCAAAAGCCGGGGGAGAAAAATCCGCGAAGGTGCTGGATTATCTTATCTCCATCGGAGCAAAAGAATAGTCGTTAAATCTAACAATCAGTTATCATGATTCGCTTCATCATTTTTTCACTGATGATGATCGGCCAGGCTGCCTATTGTCAAACCAATCCGTTATTTCAAAACCTTCCCGTTGGGAAATACGCTGTAGGTTTTAAGATCATTACCCTTACCGATTCCTCCCGGGTTACAAAACCACTTTATAATTATTTCGGTGAGAAGGAAACGGGCGACCTCACGTGGAAGATCGCCGTTCACATCTGGTATCCCGCCAAAACCAATTCCGGCAAAGGAACATTAACCTATGGCGATTACTGTTACAACCAACTTCTTTCATCTACAAATGGCACCATTGCAGAAGACCGGAAAACAGGACAGCTGAATGCAATGCGTCAGAATTTTCAGGGATTCTTTGGACAGATTGATGACAGTAAATGGCAACAGCTGATCGCAACAAAATTACTTGCAACAAAAGATGCAGCGCCCCTTAATGAAAAATTCCCCTTGCTGATTGGTATGCTGCGGCCATTATCAACTTCTGTTACCAATGAAATGATGGCAAGCAATGGTTATGTGGTAGCGATGGTGGTAAATTCGGGCGGCCGCGTGCCT
>DASWTK010000237.1:0-6129 GCA_036402175.1 Chitinophagaceae bacterium
TCCGCTTGGACCGGAATCAGGAACGAAGTAACGGAATGCGAAACGGCCGTTTACACTTCCTGTTAATCCAGACAATGTGAGTGTGTATTTTGTCCAGTTTATCGGGTAACCGGATAAAGTCATTCCCGCGTTTATTTCCAGCAACTGGGTAGTAAAATCGCCTACGTCATTTGGACCTGCGCCGACATTAGTTCCGCCATTTTTCAGATTAGCCCTCACCTGCATACGGTCGATATAGTCGCCATGCGTGCGGGTATAAAAAATGATACGGTCACCATTCTTCATCGGGCGGGCTGGACTGATGAGCCATGCGCTTGTAGTGCCGGCGCCGCTGGTAGCATTCATATCAACGCTTACGAAATCAGTTGGGCTGTACTTAGCTGAGTAAGCAGGGAAGCCTACTACATCGCTGCCGAGTTTTCCGCCAAGTTCATACATTCCCTGTCTCCAGCTGACCGGACCTACCGGATAGCTGTTGTTGGTAATGACCCAGCCTTTTCGGCCAAGGCTTGCTACGGTATCAAATTCTTCTACAAATGAGATTGCTGCAGGTGTTGGTCGTGGCGCTTCAACGTCGTTCTTGAAATCCTTTTCACAGGCTACCATCAGCACCATCATAGCAGAAAGAATACATATAGAGGTTAAGAAGTTTTTATTCATACGAGTTGTTTGTGAATTTCAATTAACGTTTACCAACATACGCTACACTGTCAACAGCCACGGCCGATCCGCGTCCGTTGCTTCCTGCTTCTTCAGTATAATAGCGGAACGCAAAACGTCCTTTGGTAGGTCCGTTAAGTCCACCCACCTGTGCTTCAAATCTTGTCCATCTTATCGGGTATGCATTGGGGTCATATAACGCGGGGCTTGTATGCGCCTCCAGATAAGTGGGGTTAATATCGAGCAGTGTAAATTTGAAGTCGCCGGTTGCGTCGCCATTTCCAACATTCAGGCTTTCATTTTCGGGACTCATTCTCACCTGCAACCTGTTTGCGAAATCAGTTGAATCGCCACCACCAAGATTGTACACGGCGGTGCGGGTATAAAATATGATCTTGTCTCCGTTCCGCATGGTAACAACCGGAGATACAAGCCAGTTGCTGATAATGCCCGCAGCAGCGGATGTTGAAAGATAATCAGCGCCTATAAAACCGGGAAAAGAACCTTTTGAAGAAAACGGACCAAATGGGATTGGGTAGGGAAGACCTGTAACAGCAGGATCATTGAATAAACCCTGTACCCACACAGAGCGACCTTTTGGTAAACTTGTATTGATGGGAACCCAACCGCGGGAGTAAGCCGATGCAGTAGTATCAAATTCTTCAACAAAGGATTGGTCTGGGACTTCAGGCATTGCCATCATCGCGGCGTCATCTTTCCGGCAGGCTTGAAATCCCACCATCGCAAGTCCTGATAATAGTAATACCCTACGCAGAGTAGAATTTCTCATAAGCGTCGCTAGTTAGTTTGGTTTGAAAGATGGGTGAAAATAAACATTTTTACCTGAAATAAAAAAATACTTATACCTGAATTACGCCTGTAGAAAAGGGTAAAATCATTGGGTTCTGATCGGCTGCGCGGATGCCTTCTGAGATCACTTCGCGCGTTGCAAGCGGATCAATGATCTCATCTATCCAAAGTCTCGCCGCCGCATAATAAGCAGATGTTTGTTTGTTGTATCTGCCTTTGATTTCGTCAAGTAACGACTTCTCTTCTTCTGCACTTACCGTTTTTCCTTTTGCCTTCATTCCCGCAACCTGTATCTGCAGTAATGTTTTTGCAGCCTGGTCGCCACCCATCACCGCAATCTTCGCAGTTGGCCACGCATAAATAAAACGGGGATCGTAAGCTTTCCCGCACATGGCGTAATTGCCCGCGCCGTATGAATTTCCTATCACGATTGTGATCTTTGGAACCACAGAATTAGCAACGGCATTCACCATTTTTGCGCCATCCTTAATGATCCCGGCCTGTTCGCTTCTTGTGCCTACCATGAACCCCGTAACATCCTGTAAGAACACCAGCGGTATTTTCTTTTGATTGCAGTTCATGATGAACCTTGCGGCCTTGTCGGCACTGTCGTTATAAATAACCCCGCCCATCTGCATTTCGCCCTTGCGCGATTTTACGATCTTGCGCTGATTGGCAACAATACCCACTGCCCATCCATCGATCCTTGCATAACCGCATAAAATGGTTTTCCCATAATCCGCTTTGAACTGGTCAAAGGCCGAATCGTCTACTATGCGTTCAATCACTTCCAGCATATCGTATGGCTTGGATCCATCCGCTGGTATCAATCCATATATTTCTTCAGGAGTCTTTTTGGGAGGACTGCTTTTCGTCCGGTCGAACCCAGCCCGCGCGGGAGACGCGTATTTCGAAACGATCCGCTTCACCTGGTCGAGGCACTCTTTTTCCGTCTTGAATTTATAATCGGCTATACCGCTTATTTCTGTGTGTGTGACGGCACCCCCAAGGGCTTCCACGTCAGCGTCTTCACCAATAGCAGCTTTTACCAGATAAGGGCCGGCAAGGAAAATAGAGCCATTGCCCTCTACCATCAAAGTCTCATCACTCATGATGGGCAGGTAAGCTCCGCCTGCCACGCAAGCACCCATCACCGCTGCGATCTGTGGAATGCCCATTGCGCTCATCCGGGCATTATTGCGGAAGATGCGTCCGAAATGTTCCTTGTCGGGAAATATCTCATCCTGCATCGGTAAAAAAACTCCTGCGCTGTCAACCAGGTAAATGATGGGTAACCTGTTCTCCATTGCGATCTCCTGCAGCCTCAGGTTCTTCTTTCCCGTAATAGGAAACCAGGCGCCTGCCTTTACCGTTTGATCGTTGGCGCAGATCACGCATTGCCGACCGCTTATATATCCAATGCCCGCCACAGTTCCACCGGCCGGGCATCCACCCTGTTCCTCATACATTTCAAATCCGGCAAAAGATCCGATCTCAATGAAGGGTTTATCTGTATCCCGCAGGTATTCAATCCGCTCACGGGCTGTCAGTTTGTTCTTCTCCCGTTGTTTCTCTATCGCCTTTTTGCCACCTCCTAATGCTATCTGCGCCTTCTTCCTGCGCAGGTCGCTCAGAAATAACTTTACAGAGTCCTCGTGTTTATTGAATTCAATATTCATGAATGTCGTTGCTTAAGGATGCAAAATACAGATTGTGCCCTGAATTGCATTTTACACAAGATGGGATTATAATTTTGCAACGTTATGATTTTGTAATTCAGATTTTGAACAGCAGTTTTGAAGCCATAACCTTGCACATGTTTTGGAACCGATACCGTTTGCTCATCATACTGCTGATCGTGGCAGCCATCATCAGGATATTCTCACTGTATCCTGAAGCGGTTGAATCATATTATGCGCAGGGTATCTATCCATACATCGCGGTTTCGCTTCGGTTCCTCTTTGGATGGATCCCATTCAGTTTTGGTGATATTCTTTATGGATTGGCAATCATTTATCTGATAAAAGCACTCTCTTTATTCATTCGCCGGATCCTTCAGAAACGAATTGATGCCGCTTACCTGCGCCGTTCCGCGAAAAATACCGTGTTAGTTTTTCTCTGGGTTTACATTCTGTTCAACGGTTTATGGGGACTAAACTATAACCGCCATGGCATTGCAAAACAACTGGGACTCGAAATAAAAACATATACCGTTGCTGAACTTGAATCAGTTATTAACCTCACCATCGATAAATTGCATCAGCTGGATACGCTTTCGCTTGAACACCGGAACAAATTCTACAAAAAGAATTATCTTTTTTCGCAGGCTATCCAATCTTATGAACGCGTTGAGATGAGTAATCCTTTTCTTGAATACTACCGCCCGTCCGTTAAGCCATCAATATTCAGTTATCTCGGAAATTACCTCGGCTACAGCGGTTACTACAATCCGTTCACCGGAGAAGCGCAGGTCAATACCACCGTGCCGGTTGTGCTGCAGCCATTTGTTACTTCGCATGAAATAGGCCACCAGCTTGGATTCGCGAGGGAAAATGAAGCGAACTTTGCGGGTTACCTTGCTACACGCGCATCGGCTGATCCCATGGTCAGGTATTCAATTTATTTCGACTTGTACATATATGCTTACAGGAATCTCGCCGCGAAAGATTCAACGCTGGCCAGATCGCTGCATTTGAAACTGCCTCTCGTTGCCAGGGATGACCTGAGAAATCTTAGTTCATTTTACAGCAGATACGAAAATCCACTTGAGCCGGTGATCCGAAAATTGTATGGACATTACCTGAAAGCCAATGAACAGCCGCAGGGGATATTAAGCTACGATGAGGTGATTGCGTGGGTGATCGCCTACTGGCGTAAATATGGTGTGATCTAAAACTTGTTCTTCCACATCATACTCTCAACAGGCTTGTTCTTCTGGTAACTGTATTTCGCGTCTTTCTTCTTATTATAGCTGATCTCGATCTCGCCATCCACAGGAAAATAAATGAGCTGACCTACCGGCATTCCCCTGTATACTTTCACAGGTTGCTTTACGGAGATCTCAAGCGTCCAGTGTCCGCAAAAGCCAACGTCGCCCTTACCGGCAGTCGCATGGATGTCGATCCCCAACCGGCCGGTTGACGATTTCCCTTCCAGGAAGGGTACGTGTGCATGGGTTTCGGTGTACTCCATGGTAACACCCAGGTAAAAAATGTGAGGATAAAGCACAAATCCTTCTTCAGGTATCTCGAAATATTCTATTTCGTTATGTTTTTTTGCGTCAAGTATGTGTTCACGATAGGTAGCCAGTGAGGCGCCCAGATGCACATCATACGAATTACTCCCAAGGCAATCCCTTTTATAAGGTTCTATTTTTATAGTGCCTTTTTCAATTTCTTCCAGGATGCGCGAATCGGAAAGGATCATAATTATCGTTGGTTGGGTGTAGAAAAACGGAATTTCGTGCAAATAAATCTAAAATCATAAATCTAAAATCAGAAATTCGCGGATGCCCTTATTTTATCAACAAAGTATCGACAGGCATACGAAGATCGGCATTTGGAAAATAGAAGAATCAGAGAACTTTTTTCTCCAGACCGTACCCTTGCAAAGCGAGATCACGCATCCTCATAAGCGCGTACAGCATCTTGCAGGCCGCTATCTGCTCCGATACCTGTTTCCCGATTTTCCTTACGAGCTCATTCGCATCGCGGATACGCTAAAGCCTTTTCTTGAAAACGAAGCCTATCATTTTTCCATTTCGCATTGCGGCGATTTCGCGGCGGCCATTGTGAGTCGTGATAAACGCGTTGGCATCGATATTGAACTTGTTTCAGATCGCATAGCGCGCGTAAAGGACAAGTTCATCGGTGGCATTGAATCCGGCATCATTGGTCAGTTCGATCCGGGCCTGAACGATCTTATGAAATTCACCCTGCTGTGGAGTTGCAAAGAGGCAATGTTCAAATGGTATGGCAATGGCCAGCTCGATTTCAGAAAACACATGCAGTTACAAACCATCTATCATGATCAGATAAGAAACTCGATTCTTACTGATTTTCTTTTTTCAAAAGAAAAAGCGAAGCTGTTGAAACTGCAGACGGTCTTTATTGAAAAAAACGCGCTGAGCTGGATCGTTACCCAGATTTGAGTTATTCGTCTTCCTCGTCTTTTGCGGCTTCAAGCAGTGGGATCTCTTCAACCGAAGCGCCGGCAATGCCTTTGATGGACCCATACATGCCCGAAGTATTGATAAGCACTTTTTCCAATTGTTTTTCACGCTCTTTCCAAAGCTTTTCCATCTGCACCCGTTCTTTCAGGATCGATTGCTTCATGGTCATAAATCCTTCTACTATTGCTTCTATCTGCTGCCTGAATTCAAGTCCGGTCAGATAGTTATACAGCATCTGCATTTTCTCGCCCTTGTTCTCCTCCGATTTTCTGGACTCCGCGATCCTTATAACGGCATTGCGCAACGCAGATGCCAGTCCGATCACTTCTTTGAACGAACAAATCCAGACTCCATCGCGTTCACCAAAACAATCCATGCCTTTCGGGAAGGTTTGTGTTACAAGAATCGCAAGATCCGCCTGGCGGCTGCGCATATCGTTCTTCAGCTTATCGATCCAGTTACTGGTCCACCCTTTTGTACGTTTGCTT
>DASWTK010000238.1:0-14842 GCA_036402175.1 Chitinophagaceae bacterium
CCACGCGACGATGAGGAATCAGTTGCAACGTTGAATCGTGCACTGGAATTGGGAATTAATTTTTGGGATACAGCCGATATGTATGGCTTTGGCCATAATGAGGAGTTGATATCAAAAGTGCTGGCGCCAAACAGGGACAAGGTTTTTATCGCAACAAAATTTGGTTTCAGGCAGCGTGAAGGCCAGAGTTCCAATTTTGCAGGAACGGGTGCTACTTATTTTGATGGATCGCCGAAATATATGAGGCAGGCAATTGAAAAGAGCCTGAAGCGACTGAAAACAGAAACTATCGATCTTTATTATGCGCACCGGATCGATCCTGAAGTTCCGGTAGAAGACATGGTAGGCGCGATGGCGGATCTCGTTAAAGAAGGAAAGGTGAAATATCTTGGTTTATCCGAAGCATCGCCGGCTTCAATACGTAAGGCGCACGCGGTTCATCCCATTACTGCTTTGCAAAGTGAATATTCATTGCTCACCCGCGACCCTGAAAGGGAGATACTCAGAACAGTTCGCGAACTTGGAATAACATTCATTCCTTATAGTCCGCTTGCCAGAGGCCTGGTCACTGCAACCATTAATAAAGAAACGCTGGCGGATGATGATTTTCGTAAAGTAGTGCCGAGATTTAACGAAGAACATTGGAAAAATAATGAACAGCTAGCACAGGCATTTGCTTTACTTGCTCAGCTGAAACAGGTAACGCCTGCGCAGCTTGCACTTGCATGGGTGCTTGCCCAGGGAGAAGACATTATTCCCATTCCCGGCACCAAAAAGAGAAAGTACCTGGAAGAGAATGCAGCCGCGGTTGATATTACATTGACGAAACAGGATTTAAATGATATTGAGCTGCTGCTGAAACAATATCCAGATGTTGGTCAGCGATATAGTGATGGTGCATTGAAGCTGGTGAATCATTAGAGTTTCACCCACTCTCCTGTCTCCATTGCTTTATAGATGGCAAGAAGAATTTTTACATCCTGCCTACCCATTTCACCTGGTACCGGCGTAGGACGATTTTCTTTGATGGCAGCCGCGAAGTCGTCCATTTGGGCTGCCTGTTGATTGATCTCGGGATATTCGAGCTTGCCTGCAATTGTTTCTCCTTTTAGTCCCCGGTATTCATACGCGGGCGAAAGTTCAAACCAGCCGTTTGCTGCTTCCGCCCTCAACAGGTTCAGCTCTTCTGAATAACTGGTTTTGCATGCTGCGATCACCTTACCGGGAAACTCCATTTGCCACGTTAGTGATTGTTCTACCGATTTGAATTTTTCAGGATCTGTTTTCGGACCTTCCTGCGCACGCACGGCCACTGGTTCTTTGCCCAGAGTGTACCTGCATCCCTGAACGCAATAAATACCCAGGTCCATCAACGGACCGCCTCCGGCCAGTTTTTTATCGAGCCTCCACCCGCTTGTATCAGCCATTCCGTTTTCAGCTTTTAGCTTATTGATTACACCATAGATCTCATTGTGTCCGAGCCGCATCATTTCCTTATTAAATGGTTCGAAGTGCAACCGGTAACCGATGGAGAGTTTAACTCCGGCCTCTTCGCAGGCGGCGATCATACGGTCGCACGCCTCAACGGTAATGGCCATAGGTTTTTCGCAGATCACATGCTTTCCGGCTTTTGCCGCGCGGATAACAAATTCCTCATGCATCGCATTTGGAAGAACTATATAAATGATGTCGATATCGGAATTGTCCCTGATTGAATCGAAATTCTGGTAATTGTAAATATGACTTTCAGGAAGTGAGTATTCCTTTTTCCATTCCTCTGCTTTTTCAGGTGTACCTGTTACGATACCCGCGAGGTAGCAATGACGGGTTTGCTTAAGCGCCGGACCGAGTTCTCTTTTACTGTATCCGCCGAGTCCGACAAGTGCAATGCCGAGTTTGGTTTTGTTGGAGGAATGTGGCATGGGAAATTTTTAGTGAACAGATACAATTGGAATGCCACACAGGAATTAAGCGAAAGCCAATCTCAATTGGCCAAGAGCAACGGGAAATGGAGTTTCTTCCTCCAGCATTTCTGAAGAAGCAATTTCCACTACCTGCGAAGAAGCGCTCTCCAATAATTCAGAATGCGGAATTTCTGGTATTTCCGAAGGGACAATATGAAATACCGACGTTTCCACATATCTTGATGCAACTACTATGCTGGTTGTTCCCGCGTGCCGGCTGAACAATTCCTCTACAAGCCTTGGGCAATTATTCTCTTTGGAAAGATGCGATAAAAACAAATGGGACATATGTGCTGGCCGGTGCGAAATAAAAAGTTCGAGCGCCTGCCTGTTTGACAAATGGCCTTTACCTCCGCTTATGCGCTTCTTTAGATAATAGGGATAACGGCCATTCTCCAGCATATCCTCATCATAGTTTGCTTCCAGAAAGGCAGCATGACATATCCTGAAGTTTCTGATAACGTGCTCGCATGGAATGCCAATGTCGGTGAATACGCCTATGTTGATACCATTGCAACTTATAATGAAGCTGTATGGATCGGATGCATCGTGAAATTTTGGAAATGCGGTGATGGCAAGATCGCCAATCATTACGGGCTCATAGGCAGTGAAAACTTTCGCGGTCTGAGAATCCAGTCGTAGTCCACCCTGAATATGTGTGGGATGGGTAATGTAAACGGGCAACCTGTACTTATTTGCCAGAACCGGTATTCCCCTGATATGATCTGTATGTTCATGTGAAACAAAAACTGCCCGTACATTCTTCATCGACAGATCGAGTCTTTTCATCCTTCGCTCAATTTCCCTGCATGAAATACCCGCATCAACAAGGATGGCCTCCTTATCATTTCCTACATAATAACAGTTTCCGTTGCTGCCTGAGTTAAGTGACGCGATAAACATTATGATAATTAGGTGATTTGAGGATTTGAGGATTGAAATTAGCAAATTAGCCAATAAGCCAATTTGCCAATAAGCAAATTAAAGAACCGTAAAAAAAATTATCCACGGCAAATTAGCGATTACCCCCAATAATCACATTCAAAATCAGATTAATTGAAAAATTATTCAATTCATCCTCAAATCCTCAAATCAGCTAATTTGCTAATTTGCTTATTGGCTAATTTCATTCCCGTGTCTCAACTATCATCATCAACCCAAACCGGAACAATCGGCATAATGCACCTACGCCGTTATTGGGAAAAGTCTATTGCCAAAAGAGAAGGATCCCTTCCGCAAAACGCCTTCCAGGAAGAATGGAACCTGGATACTACGTTATTAAGCGCACTCGGACTTGGCCTTGAACAAACAATACTTTATCTCTACCAGGAATCTCCCGCCTTTAATGAATTTGAACAATGGATTTTAGAACGCAATGGCGGTTCTGTTGAAACTTCGTCGATAATTAATTTTAATGAACTGGTGACATCAGGTAATTCCTTAAACCAAAACCCGGAAAAGATATTAACCGAACAAGACCTGGAGTTCTGGAATAACAACGGATATATCATCATCCGTGAAGCAGTTTCAAAAGAGGATTGTGAAACAACTATAGATGTGATCTATGATTTCCTGGGGATCGATAAAAAAGATCCGACAGGCTGGTACCAACCTCATCCTGCAAGGCAGGGCATTATGGTTCAGTTGTTCCAGCATCCGATACTGGAAAAGAACCGCCGTTCTTTAAAGATCAAAGCGGCATATGAGCAATTATGGGGAAAAACCGGATTATGGGTCAATACGGACCGTGTAAGCTTTAATCCTCCTGAAAATGAAAAATGGACATTCCCCGGCCCACGCCTGCATTGGGATGTGAGCCTGGACCTGCCAATCCCTTTTGGATTGCAGGGATTGCTGTATCTCTCAGATACTGCTAAGGAACAGGGCGCCTTCACCCTGGTACCGGGGTTTCATCATCGGATAGAAAACTGGATAAACAGTCTTCCCCCGGGAACTGATCCCAGAAAAGAAAACCTTTATGCGTTGGGACCAGAGCCCATTGCAGCAAATGCGGGAGATTTTATATTATGGCATCAGGCCCTTCCTCATGGCAGCAGCCCCAATACAGCAACCAAACCGCGAATTGTGCAATACATAAATTATTCTCCGGTTGACGCGGCAGTTAAAGACAAGTGGAAGTAAATAAGTTTTCGTTAAAACTATTTCCCCGCACACTGAAGGCACAAAAATTTAAGTTCTTTAATTAAAGTACTTTTAACCAAAGAACATACTCTTCATGAAATCTAAAGCATCTTTCTGGGAGCGGATGGGTCTCCATGAATGGTTTTTAAAAAAAGAGCCCGGCACGCCGGAAAAGCAGGTTGCCAATATCACTCCCAATGATGTATTTCATTATATACTGCAGCAGTTCACCGAATCAGTGCGGCAACTGTCATTCGCGAACAGGATCATTTTTTACCACGAATACATCATCTGCTTCAATGAAGAAGACTTTCATGATTTCATGGGAAATAAAAAAGGGATCTTTCTTCCTATTGTACAGGAATGCATAAAAGAATTTTACAGCATACTCAAAGAACACCGTTCAGCGGGAAAAACGGTGGTTCCCTCCAGTAGCAAATGGGTTTTCAGGTTTGTATCGCATCCGGAATACGGAAGGGGCGATAAAGGATTTATAGGCAAGCTCCTTCCCGGCGCGCAACAAAAAGAAGAGAACCTGAGGGTAACCTTCATTCCCCGTCAGACGGGTATTGCCCAGGCTTTCGATATCAATCCGGAAATATTAAAAGACTTTACTTTCTATAGCGAAGGTTATTATGAAATGCCTTACCAGGACGACCTCACATATGATGAAGGTAAAATGCGTAATGCAGCAAGTTCAAACCTGGCAAGATTTGAGACCATCATTCCCGATAAAGCTTTTGCGGGGAAGAAGATCGAGTACATGATGAAAGATGATGAGATCATTGTATCGGGCAAGGAAGAAAAACGCGAGGACGCCCACATCTTTCGCATTCCATCCGAATGGGTGAGTACGCCGCATCTGCGCATAAAATATGACCGCGCAGTTAAGAAATTTTACCTGGCTTCCTTTGGTGAAAAAACCTTGCTGAATGAAAAGGAAATCACCCGCAGTAATAACGATCATCCAACTTGGACAGAACTTCCCGTGAACTCGAGGATAATGCTTAACGGAATCGTAGGTGTAAACATCTTTAAATCCTAATGCAATGTCGGGCATCTTATCCGTCTCTCTGCTGGTGATCTGCGTGCTTTTGTTACTCGCGCATTTCAAAGAAATAAAAAATACCCACGATTCCAATGGCTGAAAACTATTTTGGAATTACTGATCCCGGAAAGGTCAGGGACAATAATGAAGATACATTCATAGCCGAAACGATAGCGGATGGCAAATTCATTGCAGCTTGTGTAATTGATGGCGTTGGCGGTTATGAAGGCGGCGAAATCGCAGCCCGCATCGCCAGGGAATGCATAGAAGATCACCTGCACAACAGCAAAGGAGATCTGACCGCTACAATGAGCGAAGCCCTGATCACTTCCAACCAGAAGATCTATAACGAAAACCAGCAAAGGAACAACCAGGAACCAATGGCCTGTGTGCTTACACTGGCGCTGGCCGACATCACCAATAACCTGTTCCATTATGCGCACATCGGCGATACCCGGCTTTACCTTCTGCGCGATAATTCGCTTATTAAAGTGACCAAAGATCACTCGTTTGTTGGATTTCTTGAGGATAGCGGGCGGCTCACGGAAGACGATGCCATGAAGCATCCCAAGCGCAATGAAATAAATAAAGCACTGGGCTTCGATCCGCAGATACAGCTTTATTCAGATTATATCGAAACAGGCGCTTCACCTTTTTTGCCCGGTGATCTGATGATGCTGTGCAGTGACGGACTTACTGATATGGTGACTGCGGCCGATATCACTTCAATGCTTACCAGCGATTCAACGCTGAAAGAAAAAGCGAAAGCATTGGTAGACGCAGCAAACAATGCAGGTGGAAAAGACAATGTAACCGTTGTGCTTGTAAAAAACGACAGGAAACCCGTTCGCGTTAAAGCGGCAAAACCCGCCCGTACAAAAAAAACAAAACAGGCAGTCGATGAACCAACGCTCATGCAATTGCCTACCGCTCCTATCGTCAATAATGATGAGCCCCTCACACGCAACAGCAACAGCCGGATGGTGATAACCGTCCTATCAATCCTATGTGTTTTACTGCTTGCGGCGCTGATCTGGCAGGTTTGGAAAAACGAACCAACTCCACCAAAACCTTCAACTGAACCGTTGATAATTAAAAACAGGAACGCCCAGGAAGCACGGCTGCAGGATATTATTAACATGACAGTAAAAGGTGGCGTCAGTCTGGGCGATTCGATCTATGGGAAGACTATTGTTGTAAGCGACACAATCAAAATTCAGAATGATTCGCTGCATCTTGATGGCAAAGGCATTGTTCTGCGCGCAGATCCGGATTATAAAGGGCCTGGGCTGTTTGTTTCAACCAACAGCAAGTCCGTCATGCTCGAGAATATAGTACTTGAAAATTTTGATGTCGGGCTGCTCACGCGAAGCAGGTCGGTTTACCTTATGAACGTACAGTTTCGCAATTGCCGCGTATCAATGCAATACCAGCATTCGGAGGGAGGAAAAAGTTACCTCAGTGGAGGAATGACGAACGATACAATTTTTCAGATACCGGATTAACAGGTGACACATGATCTTAAACTAAAAAGATTAATGAGAAGAAATCTTGAACGAAGTTTTTTGCTGATCATTACCGTTGTGCTGTCACTTTTGTTCTACAGGCTTTTTTCGGTCCTGAAGAAAGATTTCGATGAAGTGCATGGCCGGCTCGCCGAAGGTACTATGGTGAACCTGAATGGTGACAAACGTGATGAACGCATAAGAACCCTGCTTGAGAAAGGATTTTACTTCGAGGACAAGCGCGACATTGCGGTTGCCAGCGCAGCGATCGCGCAGGGACTGAATAACAGCAACGTATTTATTGACAATATTGGTGAACTGAACAAGCGCAGGTTCAATGTAAATACAGAAGATGCCTATCGAACCGGTGGCGAATCTTACAGAAAAAGAGTAACGCTGTCAAGAGTACTGTTGGGCTTCGCCGGAGCCGATACTAACAGGTTCCTGCAGGAAAAAAGCAGCCCTCCCCCTCTACCGGCCACCGCTTCTATCGGACTTGGCAAATTTGCTATCAATGGCTTCATCCGCGACGCAAATAAAACTGCTGTACCGGGAGTTCTGGTACGATTACAAATGATACTGCCGGGTGACAGCATCCGTGCTTCTGAAGGCACCGGCGAAATTTCCGATAGCACCGCAACAGTTATTAAACGCGCGCTCATTGATTCGGCCAACAATAGGAAACTGCAATCATTGATCGCATTCACCAGAACCGATGCGTCAGGAAAGTTTTCGTTCACCGGCCTGCCTGATAATAACGCGTTCGAAGTTTATCCCTTACAACCGGGCTTCCAGTTTGGTCCTTCGAAAGGCGTAACCAGCCTTGATGAAAATGTTACTTTCAATTTCACGCAGGCTCCGCATACGATCAGAGTGTTTTCAACACGCGACTTCAATAACCTGAAAAAAGAAAAGGCGCTCATCGTTCGTATGCCTGAAAACGTGGTCACCTGGTTCTGGGTGATCGTTGGAAGTTTTTTTATCGCTTTCTGGTTGCTGCATGTATTATTAACGGTTCGTTTTCCAAATGCCGATCAATTGATCGTCCCGGTGATCATGCTGCTTACAGGGCTTTCATTCCTTACACTTCTCAGTTTGCAGGATCCTTTGCGCGACCGCTTCCTGGCTAAAAGCATGCTGGGTTATTTCGCAACAGGCTTTGCCGGAATTTTTATTTTAATGCTGTTCGACCTGCGGCGGTTCACTACCGATTCAGGCTTGTACCGGCTTTTTTATTTCAAAGACCGTCAGTCCGCCGCGAATGGATGGCCCTGGGCAATACTCGCTGTAGTGTTATTATTGTTAACCATCTTTTTCGGAACCGGCCCTGAAGGAAGTGGCGTTAAAGTAAACCTGTTCGGGTTCCAGCCAAGTGAGGTTGTTAAATTTCTCATCATTATTTTTCTTGCAGGATTTTTTTCAGTCAACGAAAAATTCATTTCAGAATATACAACCTGGTCAAAGCGTTGGTCGTTCTTTTCATTTGCCTTGCTTGCGATACTTGCCAGCATAGGATTGTTCCTTGTGCTGGGAGACCTTGGACCAGCGATGGTGGTTTGCTTCACATTCATCGTTTTGTTTTCATTTTCAAGAGGCGACTTCGCGTTTGCTTCCGCTACCGCGCTTGTTTTTGTGTTGAGTGTGTGGTTGCTTAAAAATGTGTGGCTTGCTACCGGAATCACAACACTTCTTGTCATTCTTTCAACCATTGTTGTACAAAAAAAACTGAGTGAATCTTCTGTCATGGTGCTGGTGGTAATGGCAGGATTTCTTTTGCTGGATAAGATACCGTTCCTTCATTCGCTGATACCTGGCCCGGTTCAAAGGTTAACAGACCGCAAAGCCATCTGGGAAAACGTGTGGGACAATGAAGTATTTGGTGGCGATCACATTGCCAACAGCATCTGGGCTATGTCAAGCGGTGGTATTTCGGGCCAGGGAATTGGAGAAGGGTTTGCCAAAACGATACCTGAAGCGCATACAGATATGATACTGCCATCATTGGGCGAAGAACTTGGCTGGGCGGGCATACTCTGCATTTTTATTTTATTCCTGATCTACCTGCACAGGTCTATAGTAATTGGCAGGCAAACCGGACGACCATTCCTGTTTTACTTATGCGCGGGAATAGGCATCAGCACTTTTGTACAGTTCTTATTAATTGCGGGAGGTTCAACCGGAGCATTACCATTGTCGGGTGTTTCATTACCATTTCTCAGCTATGGCGGCTCATCGCTTATCTTTAATTTACTGGCTGCCGGGTTCCTTCTTTCGTCTTCCATTATTTATGGTTCAGAAGTACAAAGGCAGTTTATTTCACGTCAGCAGGACAAAAACCTTATGCCTGCACTCGTAGCTGCCTGCCTTGGAATCTTATTACTTGGAATCAATGTTTCGCGGTACGTGTTCAACAACAGCACATGGGTTGTGCAGCCTTCGCTGGTGGCCGACAGAAGCGGCGCCAGGATGTACAGTTACAATCCGCGCATAGCAATACTCATAAACCGCCTGGAAGCCGGAACTATTTATGACAGAAAGGGAAAGATCATGGCTACCAGTCAGCCACAACTCATCAGGGCGCAAAGAGATTCCCTTTTAAAAGATGGCCTTGAACGCCAGGAACTGGACGCATTGATCAGGAGGCGGCTCGACAGGTATTATCCTTTCAACGAAAATACTTTCTTCTGGACAGGAGACATGAACTCCGGACTGTTCCTTGGAGGAACCAATGGTTACTTTGCAGAATATGCTCATGAACCCGAGCTTCGTGGATTCTCAGCGCCTTCATTAGATTTTAAAACTTCGTCCACGCGTTTCCGTGAGGACAGGTTTCTACCGAGGATTACAAAGGAAATGTCTGTCCACAAAAGAGATTACAAAGCACTTGCTCCATTATTGCTTGCGGGAATTAACAGTGAGGAAGTGGAAGCATTCAAGAAACAGAACCGTGACGTGCAACTTACCATTGATGCGGGATTGCAAACTTCCATCCAGCAATCATTGAAGGGCATAGATAGTTTGCAGAACAGTCGCATTTCTGTTGTGATCATGGAAGACAGTACGGGCGATGTGCTGGCTTCCGCCATGTTTCCGCTTCCGTCGCTTGAAGAGCTGGAGGAAATCAATGAAGGAGATCTGTTACCCGACAAATTATCACCCTGGTTCACCGACAAGGATATCGGGTTTACGCATGCAACGCAGCCCGGTTCCACCGCGAAGCTGGCAACCGCACTCGCGGCTTTCAATAAACTGGGAAAGAGCGCCGCAGAAAAAACAATATTCGTAAGACAACAGGACCTCATAAGAATAAAGAGCGATGAACCCGATGAAACGGGTAACATCTCAATAGAAAGAGCGATTGTACGATCGAACAACCCATTTTTCATACGACTTGCAAATGAAGAGGCATTGGAAGAACAGATGGGTACCATCTACCTTCAAACGGGCATGTACCTGCAGGGTGTGGGAGGTTACTATTTTGAAGGAAACACTGATAATGCGGTTCAGCAGAACAGGTGGAGAGAGCATTGGAGGAATACCGCATTCAGAAGCAGAAGGTATTACGATAAAAATAATATCCGGGCTACCCGGGGAAGAGGTGTTTCGGGAATGGCCTGGGGACAGGGTGAGCTGATTGCGAGTCCGGCCGCCATGGCACGACTAACCTGCGGAATTGCCAATAATGGGAAAATGAGACCTAACAGGTTTGTTTTGAAACTGAGCGATTCAGTCATACAGGTTAATTCCCCGGTGCAGATAGCACGCGATTCGTCTTATGCCGATTTTATTACCAGTTATATGAAGCAACAGAGCGCAAACAAGAAAACCAGGCTTGGAATATATGTTGCAGGTAAAACAGGAACGCCGGAGCGGATTGTGAAAAATGAACGCATCAACGACGGTTGGTATGTCTTCTTCGCCCCAAAAGCAAAAGGTGAAGGACATATAGTAACGTGTATCAGGATCGAAAACTGTAAAGGCTCAAGCGTTGCAGTTCAGCTGGCAGGCGCGCAGATCATTCCTGCGTTGCTGGAAAAGGGTTACATCAAAAGCTTTGAAACAAAATGAAAATAAACATGTTAAGCGCACTTAATGCGGCGCTGAACAGGATTTTCCATCTTAAATATTGTTAAATGGTTCAGCCCATCTCATAATCTGGGGTAAAGTAAGCAGATTTGCATGGGGTGCACCCTTAAGAGAAAACCAAAAATGGCCAATTTTATCACAGAAAGAAAAGATCAGCCCAGGGATGTAAAATCCATCCGTCATGCGCTTCTGCAATTCATCAAAGAACAATTGCGGAAAGCCGAGGGTGGTGAGGGAGGTAATATCAGGGGCCTGCACCTGTTCCTGAATCCCCAGGCGGAAGACAAACACTTGTATGAAGCCGCGGTTTATTTTGACGAAAGTGAGAGGTTCAGGAATGAAGTTCAAAAGATCGCGGACGATTTCGCGATTGACCTGCCAGCAGAATGGACGATGAACATTGCTTTTGACGAATCTTTGCCTGCAGAATCGGTAAAGTCTCAAGGCATTGCCGCGGGATTGTTCATCTCTACCACCAAAAAGCCTATTTATAAAAATTTAAATGACGCTTTTTTAACGGTTCTCAATGGTGAAGCCGAAAAAGAAGAATACACCATCAAGCCAATGCCGGGCAAAATTTTCATCGGGCGCGATAAAAAAGTAAGAACAGCAGATGGGTTCTTCAGGGAGAACACAATAGCATTCAGGGCCGACAGCACACACGAAAGCAATAAATATATCAGTCGACAGCACGCTCACATTGAATGGAATGGAGAAGCAGGAAGTTTTTTACTTTTTGCTGACGAGGGAGGTATACCACCATCGAATAAAATAAAGATCCGGCTGCAGGATGGTTCGATGATCAAATTACAAAGCACACAAATTGGTCATCGGCTGCAGGAGGGAGAACAGATCATACTCGGTGAATCGGCTCTACTGAAGTTCAGCTATACTTCGGATAAGTTATATCAACCATAAATGGCAAGAGTTTTTACCATAGCAGAAGGTTTAGAGAACATGGGCGCCCTGAAAACCGGTGGCCAGGGATCGATTTATAAAGCGAGACGAACAAAAGAAAACATTATTACTGCTATTAAATTGCTGCCCACGCCAATTTACAGTGAAAGCCATACCGACAAACACTTTAATGATTTTCAGAATGAAGTTCAGAAACTGAAGAAGGTAAATGAGGTATCGAATCCGCATGTGGTAAAGATCCTCAGCTCTGGCATCACTGAATCGGGTTCTTTGCCATTCATTGAAATGGAGTTTATTGAAGGCCCCGACCTCGAAGAACTGCTGCGGCCACCACACGATCCGGTTTTCAGTATAAAGGAAACGATCCGTGTTGCCGAACAACTTGCAAATGCGCTTGCGCACTGCCACAAGGTGAACGTAAAGCATGGCGACGTTAAAAGCAATAATGTCAAGTTCAATGAACATACAGGCAATTATGTTTTGCTGGATTTTGGTATGGCAGTGATGTCGGATGAACAGCGCCGAACCAGTTTACGGCAGGCTGGCGCAATTGAATTCATGGCACCCGAACAGAATGAAGGACTGATGCTTTTTGAAACAGATGTTTACAGTTATGGGATCATCTTGTATGAATTGCTCGCGGGCAGCGTTCCATTTCCTTTAAGGAATAAAAGTGAAACTGCCAGAAACAGGGTGATGGTAGATCATATGGAAACCACTCCACCCGACCTGATCGGATTGCGTAAACAGCATTTGCCGGAAACCTGGGGAAAGGAAGAAATGAATGTTCCGCAGTGGCTGATCGGTACTATTTATAAATGCCTCGAAAAAAGTCCGGGGCAGCGGTTCAGAAATGGAATGGACCTGTATGCTCATATCAGGTCGAGCAATACATTTACCGGGCATCCGAAAGATTGGAATACTGAACAGCTTAGTCTTTTAAAGCAGCAAAATGAAAAGCTTGCAAGGGAGAATGAGCAACTGCAACTTCTGGTCAGGGATTTAAAAAAATCGCAACAGCAATCTGCTCCCGTTCAAACACTGCCATTAAATAATCGCACTGCCGGGCATGTGTCATCGTCCCGCAAATGGATTTCGGGTACAGCTTTGCTGATATTAGTGCTGTCGTTCATTGTTGGGGCGGTCTACATTTACTCACTCAAATCTGACAAGCAAAACACCAATGACAGGGTGGCCGGCACGCAACCAGACAAACCTGCACAGGTAGTTGGCCAGTTCAAAGTGGTTGTACCAAGAGCCTATTTCCATAATGAGCCGGATGAAAACACAAAACGCCTGGCTTATATGATCCCTTCCAATGATGTAGTTACAGCCCTTAAGGAGAGTAATGATTTTGTTTACACTGAGTTCACGAACAGCAGGGGGCAGACTTCCAAAGGCTGGATAAGGCGCCAGGATTTAATTTCGCTCGAAGAATGGGCAAATAAGGATAGTGGAACGAAATTTGAAGCCATGCCTACGCAGGAAGATATCAATATCCAGCTAAGACAGGCAAGAGAACTGGTTGGGAATAATGAGATCAATGAGGCGCTATACATCTATAGCTATCTGGCCGACCAGGGTGTTCCCGAAGCGATGTATTATTACGGAAATCTTGCTTTACAAAGCAAAAACGACAATATAGAATGCCAGGAAGCTATGCGGCTTCTGAATGGCGCCAGCAATAAGGGTTATACCCCGGCTAAAAGAACATTAGGATTTCTTTACATGTTCGCCGAAAACAAAGAAATCCTGCGCATGAATGATTATGACAGGTGTGAGATAGAACGCGACATCGTAAAAGCCACTAAATTGCTGATTGAAGCGGTAGCAGCCGGCGATACAACTTCCCAACGCCTGCTGGATGAAGTTAAAAAATGGACCGACGATCCTGTTGAAGACTCTGGAAACCAATATTGATCCTGAAATTCCCCACATCCATTATCCATTTTCTGGAACACCATTTGAACATTCTAATTAAAGTGTGGGACACATGAAATTGTTATTAAAAGTATTTTTTGGATGCTTGCTGGCAGTAGCCGGCATAATTGTGCTTTCGGCACGTAAAACTGCAAAGAAGGAGCAGGTCCAGACCCACACTTATTACTACTACCCCAAAGTGAATATGTATTACGATGTTAGCAAGGGGACTTACATCTTCCTGGCTGAAGATGGTAAAACATGGCAGTCGGCTAAGCAGGTTTCTGACAAACTCAATACAGGAATGGGTAAAAAGGCGGTGCTCAATAATCCACCTTTACCTGTGTGGAAAAGCAATGAATACCACCGCATGGTTTACTCAACCTCTTTATACGCTTCGGCCAAAGATTTCAGGAAAGACCAGCCCAAACCACAGCCTAAGGTAACGAAGCCGGCTGTTGCCAGGAAAGTAGAAGAAAAGAAAGAAGAGAAAAAAGACAGTGGCATCGAACGTTTCTTCAAGCGGCTGTTCAAGAAGAAAGAAGATACCGCGCAAAGGGACAAAAAACAGCAGACTTAGCCTGCATAAGCCAATCTTCATTCAAACTGCAGTTCATTATAATTTTTTCTCCCTGATTTTGTAATTTAGGAATGCCCCATCTACAGAATCAGCGAAAAAAAATTTCATGTCCGAAGCTAGGCCACTCTTTTACAGAAAAAGGGAGTTGATGAGCGTGATATTCCTGATGCACAGCATGGCTGTCATTGCTCAAACGTTACCCGACAGGCGGTACACAACGAGGGATGGTTTGGTTGCCGACAGGATTACGGCAATCACCCAGGATGAAAAAGGTTTCATGTGGATAGGCTCCCTCTTTGGCATTTCCCGTTACGATGGAACCAGGTTCACAACGCTGAGGTTACCCGCTTTACAACAACACAAATATGTTACTTCTTTACTTGCCGCGGACAGCAAAGTATATGCAGGATTTTTATTTGGCGGAGGGTTGATGGAGTATGATAAAGGAAAAGTCATAACACATCTGATACATCCAGGCAAACGCCCATCCAATAATGATCTCACAGCGCTTTTCGATGATCCCAGGGGCATAATTGCCATAAACACCGCCAACGAAGCATTTCTTTTTCAGAATGGAGCATTTCAATACCTGTTTACTTCCGACAGCACAAAGGGTGATATATTTTCTATTGCATCCGGAGTGGGCGGACGAATATGGGTTGGAACTACCAAAGGCCTG
>DASWTK010000239.1:0-12547 GCA_036402175.1 Chitinophagaceae bacterium
TCTTTCTTTTTCTTCCTGGGCGCTGCATTCGGATTTTTTTTACTGGCGCCTTTTACGTTCAGCTTCCTTTCTAATTACACGCTGGGAACCGCGGCGGTTATAGAAACCAGGCCCACGCTTACCGATTACATAGAGAACCTGACGAATATAACCATCGGGACCGCCATCGCATTCCAATTGCCGGTTGTGGCATATGTTCTCACGCGGGTGGGTATCATAACACCAAATTTTTTGAAAAGCTCGCGCAAGTACGCCATTGTAGCTATTCTGGTAGTTGCGGCCATCATAACGCCTTCGCCCGACTGGATGAGCCAGATGCTTGTTTTCATTCCCTTGTTATTATTGTATGAGCTGAGTATCGTTATTAGCAAGCGTGTGTTTGTGGCCGAGCAGAAGAAATGGCAGGAATGGGAATAATAACCGGCTTAAGTGGAAGGCTTAACAGGGTCAACCGTGATTAAGTTTTTGAAGTTGGGAGCAGATCGTAAGGCGTAACTTTGAACTTAAATAAAGTAATTCGATAATGTCATATTTCGATCTTTCAAAGCCTATTGCCATTGGCGGCGACCATGCCGGATTCGAATATAAGACTGCTGTGATCAAATGGCTGTCCGAAAAAGGCTATAATCTCCAGGACAAAGGTGTTTATAATGACGGCTCTGCCGACTATCCTGATTACGCCCATCCTGTTGCAAACCTCGTAGAGAGTGGGGAAGTAGCATTTGGAATTCTGATCTGTGGTAGCGCAAACGGCGTTTGCATGACAGCCAACAAACACCAGGGCATTCGCGCCGCATTATGCTGGCAAACAGATGTTACAAGACTTGCGCGTTTACATAACAATGCGAATATTATCTGCATTCCCGCGCGCTTTGTTGCTTTGGATTATGCGAAACAAATGATCGAGGTTTTTTTTGAAACTGCTTTTGAAGGCGGACGCCACGCCACGCGGGTTGATAAGATCAGTTGCGTTTGATCCTCAGCCACTTATACTTTTTCTTTGATTTTTCTGCCTGCGGTATTAAACGATGATAAGATCGGCCGGTCTGATTTATCGTTCACTTTTACTTAAATAAAACCCCGCAATTATGAAAATCGCATCACTGAAACCCGCAATCTTAAGTTTCACACTTATACTGGGCGGAATAGCCTTCAATAACGCTGACGCACAAACGCGTCGGGATAAAGCCGAAGATAAAATTGACCGAAGAGAAGATGTACGCGACAGGCGCGAAAACCGCCGCGATCGCAGGGAAGACGTTGCCGATAAACGTGAAGACGTGAGGGATCGCCGCGAAGACCGGCGCGATAAGCGGGAAGATGTTCGTGATGCCAGGCATGATGGCGGAAGACTGGATAAGCTGGAGGACAGAAGGGATAAGAAAGAAGATGTTCGTGACAGGCGTGAAGACCGTCGTGACCGCAGAGAAGATGTAATTGATAAAAAAGAAGATCGTAAAGACAGGAAAGAGAACAGGAGAGACAGACGCGAAGATCGCCGTGACGCAAAAAATGGATAATTAAGGACGGTTTGAATATATACCAGGGGTTATGGATTACAATTGTAACCATGACCCCTGGTTATTTTTATACCTTACCAGCCAAGCAACCAGGCGAAAATCAGAGGCGCCACAATGGTTGCATCGCTTTCGATGATGAATTTGGGTGTGTGAATGTCAAGTTTACCCCAGGTGATCTTTTCATTAGGATGGGCTCCGGAATAAGATCCGTAAGATGTGGTTGAATCGCTTATCTGGCAGAAATAGCTCCAGAATGGAATTTCATGCATCTCAAGATCCTGGTACATCATGGGGACAACGCAAATCGGAAAATCTCCCGCTATACCTCCGCCAATTTGAAAGAAACCGATACCTTTTCCTGCGGAATTGTTTTTGTAATAATCTGACAACCAGACCATATACTCAATTCCGCTTTTCATGGTGGATGCTTTAAGCTCTCCCTTTATGCAATAGGAAGCAAAGATATTTCCCATGGTACTGTCTTCCCATCCCGGTACAATGATCGGCAGATTTTTTTCAGCTGCCGCGATCATCCAGCTATCCTTCGGATCAATTTCATAATCATTCTTCATCACGCCGCTCAGCAGCAACTTATACATATACTCATGCGGGAAATAGCGTTCGCCTTTTTGTTCCGCGTCTTTCCAGATTTTATAAATGTGCCGCTGGATCTTACGGAACGCTTCTTCCTCGGGTATACAGGTGTCGGTAACCCGATTCATTCCCTGCTCAAGTAATTCCCATTCCTGCTGTGGAGTAAGATCTCTCCAGTTCGGTATTCTTTTATAATGCGAATGCGCGACCAGGTTCATGATATCTTCTTCAAGGTTTGCGCCGGTACAACTAATGATCTGAACCTTGTCCTGCCTGATCATCTCAGCCAGCGATATCCCAAGTTCACCGGTGCTCATTGCTCCCGCCAGCGTAATCATCATTTTACCACCTTCCAGGAGATGAGTTTCATAACCTTTGGCAGCATCCACCAGGGCTGCAGCGTTGAAGTGTCGGTAATGGTGCTCAATAAAACTCGATACCGGTCCTTTTGCCATTATGCTTATTTTAGCCGCGAAGGTATAACAAACACAAAAAAACCCTGTCAGGCGACAGGGTTTTATTCCAACTAAAACCAACTTGAGAAAACTAACCTATACGTTACGCTCTTTTTGTTTTCTTGAATGTTTCCCATCCACCGAATTCATCAGACTTCAACACAACTTCAACATCTGCATTCTGAAGGGTTACATAGTATGTTCCGTTTCCATCGGCTACCATTTCAAAAAGATCTGTGATCCAGAAATCACTGTAATGCTTTTTAAGGCTGGTAAGCAGGCTGATGGGCAATTTGTCGGATGAAATGTTGCGAGTGATTGCCAGCAACTCTCCGCCTTGAGTGTAATAAGCAAACAACACCTGGTCGTTAAGGGTGAAAGTAGCTTTGATGTATTCGCGGTTATTCTGCCAGATCACATCTTTAGCGCTTACGAATTCTTTTTTGAACGCATCCAACACTTGTTGGCTGATTGTTTCTTCATCTTTTGCGAATGTGGTGGTACCTACAGTAACCATTAGCAACCACATTAAAATTGTCTTTTTCATTTTGATTTTCTTTATCGTTCCGCCGGAGCGGAACCGGGTTAAATTTTTGTTTGTTTAGAAATAGGACGACTGAATTTGGAAAAGGTTACAGGATTAAGATCTTTTTGTTTTTTTCAGCACTTCTGTGTTACCATTATTATATACACGAACAACCACAGTAGCTTTTTCGTTCTGGAGGGTAACGATGTAGCTGGTATTAGTTACGCTCATGTACTCTGAAGCCTGTTTGAACTGGTAGCTTCCGTAATTTTCCCTGATGCTCTTAGATACCAGGAGAGGCAATCTTTCAGCTGAGATGTGACGGGCTGCTGCGATCAGTTCACCTTCCACACTGTAGTAAGCTTCCATGATCTCGTTAGCATAAACGAAGCTTGCGTGATAGATTTCCTCGTTCTTTAAAGATTCCCAGGAAACATTTGTTGCAGTTGAAAATTCTTTTTCGAATGCTGCCAACACCCTCTGATCTACTTTAGTTATATCGGCAGCGAAAGAAGTTACGCCCGTGATTACTGCGAAAAGGGCTGTGATAAATAACTTTTTCATCTTGTTGCTTTTTTTGTTTTTAATGACTATTGTTGATTTCTATAACTAAGACAACACAAATGTAGTTCGTGTTACAAGTGAAGGCAAGTAAATTGGTATATGTGGCTGCGGATGTTAACCATAGTTAATGGTTAAGCAGAAAGAAACGTGGTGAAGGCTTTAAAAATCCTCTGAAACCCTTGCCAGGACTGCATTTGAAAATGTTTCTTAATAAAAAACTAAAACGCGTTAAGTTAGGGTTAAAATGGAATTGTGGTTGCAACCTTTTTTAAATCGCATCAAACCCGCAAAAACCGTATCACATATTTATGTGATTGACTGATATGCAGTAAATTGAATTATCACATAAGTATGAATTTTCTGGCTCACGCATATTTATCTTTTGGCGAACCCGATATCCTGGCGGGAAATATTTTCAGTGATTTTGTCAAAGGAAAGAAGCGGTTTGATTATCCTAAGCATATACAATATGGTATAAGCCTTCACCGGGCAATTGACGAGTTTACAGACAATCATGAAGCAACCGCAAAGGCGAAACAATTTTTCAGACCGGCATATGGATTGTACGCGGCGCCTTTTACTGATATAGTATATGATCATTTCCTGGCTAAAGACGCTTCGGTTTTTTCAGGTGATGAGCTGAAGAAATTTTCGGCAACAACATATGAAGAGCTGCAAAAGTTCGAAGAATTATTTCCCCCTGCCTTTAGTACTGTATTCTATTATATGAAGATGCACGACTGGTTATATAACTACCAGTTCAAAGAAGGCATCTTTCAAAGTTTCAGGGGACTTGTACGCCGGGCAAGTTTCATGGATGACGCGCAGCCTGCGTGTGACCTGTTTCTATTACATTATGAAGAACTGCAGTTGTGTTATGAAGAATTTTTCCCGCAGGTAAAAGCATTTGCTTTTGATTATCTCTACTCAACAATGCGCAATTTGGCGTAATTGAGCATGATCTTTTTCTCTCCATTGTGATCGAACCTGATTGTAGCAACCGGGTTGTGAGCGCTGCCTTCAAGTTTGGTAACGACACCAAAACCAAATTTCTGGTGTTCTATTTTATTTCCTTCCTGCAGGTTTGATATATCGCTTGGCGCAAAATCCGGTGAAGGCACATGGTCAACAGTTTTTTGTTTTGCCGGCGCCATATAAGACGGTTTGGATTCTCCCTGCGGCCTCGACGCGGTTCTTTCTTCGCTACTGCCCGATCCCCAACCACTGCCAAATCCACGGTTCATTCGCTCAAAAGCATTTCCCCATGAAGCGCCCTGGTTCTTAAGTCCGCCGCCCGCGTAACTTTTATCGATGAATTGCTGCGGAAGTTCGTCAATGAAGCGGCTGGGATCATTCTGAACCAATGATCCGAAGCGGTACCTGGTATTGGCGTAGGATAGCCAAAGCTTGTGTTTTGCCCTGGTAATGGCAACGTAAAATAGCCTTCTTTCTTCCTCAAGTTCCTCTCTTGTATTAACGCTTATGCCGTTCGGGAACAGCATTTCTTCCAGTCCGCATACAAATACCACCGGGAATTCGAGTCCCTTTGCCGCGTGAATGGTCATGAGTTTTACCGTATCCGCGTTGGGATCTTTTTCGTCAGCGTCGGTATGTAGACTGATCTGCTGAAGATATGATCCGAGGCGCTTGTCGCCCACTTCGCCGCTTTCCTCATTCATGGGTGTTTCAGTGAATTCCTTGATTGAGTTCAGCAATTCCTGGATATTCTCATACCGCGCCATACCTTCCGCGGTCTTATCATTAAAAAGCTCTTTAACAATATTGGTCTGCTTCCCAACATGGATCGCCACCTCGTATGCATTTTTATTCTGAAGCATGCTACGGAAGCTCTGGATCATCGTCACAAATTGATTGATCAGTTCAAGCGTGCCTGCCCTGAATCCCAGTTCGGATGCCTGTTCCAGCACCTGCCACATTGATATATTCCGCTCATTAGCGTGTTTGATAGTATTGTCGATGGTTGTTTTGCCAATTCCCCGGGCGGGATAATTGATAATGCGTTTCAACGCTTCTTCGTCACTGGGGTTGATGATAATACGCAGGTAAGCCAGGAAATCCTTGATCTCTTTACGCTGGTAGAAGCTGATGCCTCCATATATAGTATATGCAATTCCCATGCGCCTCAGGCTTTCTTCAAAAGCGCGGCTTTGGGCGTTGGTCCGGTACAGAATGCAAAAATCCCTGTTATGAAAATGATTGCGGAGCTTCTGTTCCTGGATGGTATCGGCAACATATTTACCTTCTTCATTATCAGTCATGGTCCGAACCAGCTTTATCTTTTCCCCCTGCTGGTTATCTGTCCACAGCACTTTCGGGATCTGCCCCTTGTTATTCCTTATTACCTCGTTGGCAACATTCAGGATACTTTGCGTACTCCGGTAATTCTGTTCAAGCTTCACCACTTTCACGTCCTCATAATCTTTCTGAAACTGAAGTATGTTTTCGATGGTCGCTCCGCGAAAACTATAAATGCTTTGGGCGTCATCACCTACTACGCAAACATTTTCATGAACCGCGCCAAGCAGTTTGACTATTTCATACTGTACAGGATTGGTATCCTGGTATTCGTCAATTAATATATACCTGAACTTATGCTGGTATTTATGCAAAACTTCAGGATATAATTTCAGCAGCTTGTGCATGTTGAACAAAAGGTCGTCAAAGTCCATTGCGCCATTTTTGAAACAGCGTTTGACATAAGACGCGTAAATCTGTGCTAGGGCCGGACGGTTGGCCCTCATATCTTCCTGCTGGATATAATAATCGGTTGCGTATTCTTCAGGTCCAACCAGTGCGTTTTTGGCGCTGCTGATCCGATTCAATACAGTGTTCGGCTTATAATGCTTATCATCCAGGTTCATTTCATTCACTACTGCCTTTACAACACTTTTGGCATCGTCAGTATCATAGATCGTAAAATTATTGGGATAACCCAGCTTTGGAGCTTCTGCCCTTAAAATGCGGGCGAATACAGAGTGGAATGTTCCTATATAAAGATTACGTGCTTCGGAATTGCCCAAAATGTGCTCTACCCGTTCCTTCATTTCAGCCGCTGCTTTGTTGGTAAAGGTGAGCGCCAGGATATTAAAAGCATCCACCCCCTTTGCCATCAGGTGCGCGATACGGGTGGTAAGTACCTTGGTTTTGCCACTTCCGGCACCTGCTACAATCATCAAAGGGCCATCTAAATGTTGAACCGCTTCACGTTGAGGTTCATTCAATCCGCTCAGGTAATCTTGCATGGCTGCAAGTTAATGTATGCGGGGATAATTGGTGAGGGGGTTAATAAGTTAATAAGAGGAATCACGGGGATTGCTCCGTTGCGGCTGACGCTCGTAATTAACCGTATCACTACGACCGGGATTGCGTGAAGAAGTGTCCTCCAAGCGCGTTTTTTGCTGGAGCCGTTCATAATACATGGTATCACCCCTGTGATTTGAATCGGTTACCTTGTTGCCAAGGCTGTCAAGCGGTAAATATTTGTTGCCGGAATTGTTGTTCCCGCAGGATGAAAATATCACAGATGCGAAAATCACCGTCAGAATCATTAAACACGGCCTGAAGAAGCGTCGTGATTTGATCGATCCATTGGCAAATTTTTTAAATATCTGTATCATAATTAAATAATGACAAATTCTGATTGACGATCCCCTGAAAAGTAGTCGATTATTGAGAATAACCTGCAAAACCCGCGCCTTTAAAACAGCAGGTTGAAATTGATTTTACCTGGCGTGTCCCTTTCCGTTTGAGTTCTTTTTTGCGGAAGATGATTTACCATTCCTCGCAGACGAAGTTTTGAAACCCTGAAAAGATGCATGTCGCATTATCCCTTCGGCCTTTAATTCCTGGTAACGCACTTCACACACCAGTTCCGGTTTTACCCAGTATACTTCAGTCTTAGGAGGTTTAGGCCTGAACCTGGTAGAGCGGTTGATTACCGGTTCTTCTTTAAAGGGACATTTTTTTATTTCCAGCGGCCTAAGCTTTTTTAGAAGGTAAGTCTGAGATTGTTTTGTAAACCCCGTTCCAGCCTGTCCAATGAATTTCAATTCTCCATTATCATCGTAAATGCCAAGGATCAGCGCACTGAATTCTTTATCGCTTCCTTCATTCTTTGTATAACCTGCAATCACTGCTTCATGCCGTTGTTCTGTTTTAATCTTCAGCCAGTTTTTCGTTCTCACGTTCGGCTCATAAATGCTGTCGCCCTTTTTTGCGACAATCCCTTCAATACCTAATTTTTCAGCCGAAGCAAAGAACTCCTTTCCATTTGCTTCAAACCCTTCACTGAAACGAATGATGTCGTTTTCCGGAACAATCTGCTGCAAAATTTTTCTGCGTTCAACCAGCGGAAGTCCCATCAGATTAATTCCATTCAGCCAGAGTATGTCGAACACATAATATTCCAGCTGACCGTCATCAACCGTCTCCCAACCTTCAAGCTTTGAAAAAACAGATAATCCATTTTCATCTACAACAACGATCTCGCCATCTACCACCGCTTTCACCGACCATTCTTTCAGTGCTTCGTAAACAGGATAAAATTTTTTATTGAAAGAATTATTATTGCGCGACCTCAGTTCAACCTTTCCTTTGTTGAGATAGGCCAGTGCCCTGTAGCCATCCCATTTTACTTCGAAGATCCAATCGGGTTTATCAAATGGAGCATCCTTGCTGCTTGCGAGCATAGGCAGGAGGTTTTGAGGCATCGGACTTTTTTTCTTTTTTGTAATTCCTTCAAGTAGCTGCCCGGTCAGCTCGTCATAATCCCTGCCCGGATCAATAGTATCTGAATCTTTATTCTCCTCCTTCAATTTGCCGTTGGAGCTTCGATTGCTTTCCCATTGCCTGGATTTTTTATTTTCTGCCACCTGTTCAATTGTCTTGCCGGAAACAACAGACTTATCTTTTTCGATTATCTCTTCGTCAGAAGCATCGGTATCATTTTTCTTTATCAACAGCCATGCATTTTCTGCACGATTGTCGGACCGCACCAAAACAAACTCACCCTTCATTTTTTTTCCTTTGAGCTTTATTTTCATCTGACCCGAATGAAATTCTTTCAGCAGGACCTTTTCCTGTTCAGCCCTGGTGCCTGCCGCATTTACCGGCTCATAAGTGCCCTGATCCCAGATGATGACCGTGCCAGCGCCGTAATTACCTTTCGGAATTATTCCTTCGAAATCTTTATAATCAAAAGGATGATCTTCAACCAGCATTGCGAGACGCTTGTCTTTGGGATTCATTGAAGGTCCCTTGGGAACCGCCCAGCTTTTTAATGTTCCTTTTAGTTCAAGTCTGAAGTCGTAATGCAGGTGCGACGCTTTGTGTTTCTGCACCACAAAGAGCAGTTCTTTTCTTGACGATTTCGAAGGCGCTCCTTCAGGTTCCGGTGTCCGGGAGAATGAACGTTTCTTTTTATATTCAGCCAGGCTCATAAATTTTTCGCTAAATATTAAACCATTAAGGGTATCGGGCAGGATTGAGAGACAGTAAATACAAAAAGCTCATGAAAGTTTCATGAGCTTTTTTTCCGTTCTGTAGTTCATTTCCGGTCTAGTGTTTATCCTCTTCTTTTTCTTTTGTCTTCTGGCCGTCTACTTTTCCTTTCTTCTTAACAACTTTGCCATTCTCGTCAAAATGAACTTTCATTTTGTCTTCGCCTTTCTCCAGGTCTACTTCATAAGTAGTGCGATCCTTGTCATGCTCTTTATCCACTTCCACAATTGTATAACCAGCAAACTGACTGCGGATAGCATCATTAACCGCTGCAGGTAGTTTTGAATGGTCTTTGACCGGGGTAGAAGCCCTTACAAAATTACCATCATCGTACCATGCATAATATTCTGCACCATCCCAGTTGAACATCACTTCATAATCATTCGTATCAAGTTTATAGTTCCAATCTGAAGGATCTATAGTTGATCTGTCGGATTCTGGTTTGTAACGGCTCCATCTTACATTGGTTGCATTGGGATATTTTGTCTCGAAAGACGTACGGGTTCCGGCTGGTACATCCACGTCCACACTTGTATTATCTGTAGTGGTAGTCGTGGTGTTAGTTGTTGTGTCGCTCGTAGCTGCATCACCGGTAGAGGCGTTATCATTGCAGGCAACAACACCAAGCGACAGTCCGGCAAACAACATCATGATCTTAGATTTCATATAGTTCTGTTTAAGTTAACAAACGAATCCTGCGGCTATGGATAGCCGTGCAGACATGTTCGACTAACGCTATAAAAATCTCATGCCAATCAGGTTGTTTCAGTATTATTTTTTCACGTAATGCGGAGCTCGTTTTTTCTTTCACCAATTTGTTGTCTCCACATTGCATAGTATAATCCTTTGAGTGCTAATAGCTCTTCATGCGTGCCGGACTCGGTAATACGTCCTTTTTCAAGAACATAAATTGTATCGGCATGCATGATGGTGGACAAACGGTGTGCTATAAGAATTGTGATCTGTTCGCGTTGTGACGAAATTGTGCGGATAGTATCGGTAATTTCTTCCTCGGTTAGTGAGTCCAGGGCCGAAGTGGCCTCATCAAATATGAGAAGCCTCGGATGCCTTAACAGCGCTCTCGCGATGGATATCCGTTGTTTTTCACCGCCCGATAACTTCAGTCCCCCTTCCCCCAGAATTGTATCCAGTCCTTTGTCGGACCGCGCCAGAAGATTATTGCACGATGCTTTTTCAAGTGCTTCATACATATCTTCCTCCGTAGCCTCGGGTTTTACAAACAGCAGGTTTTCCCTGATGCTTCCCGCAAACAACTGTGTATCCTGCGTTACGAAGCCTATTTGCCTGCGAAGCTCGTTATACCTGATCTGCGATGCTGAGATATTATTGAAAGAAATATTACCGGACGCAGGTTTGTATAAACCTACCAGTAGCTTCACCAGGGTCGATTTGCCCGAGCCCGATGGTCCCGCAAATGCAATGGTGTCGCCGGTTTGAGCATTGAATGAAATACCATCGATTGAATTTTGCCGGCCTGTTTTGTGCCTGAATACAACGTCCTCAAACCGAAGGTTATCGAGCTGGCTTAAGCTCACAGGGTTTTCGGGTCGCTGTTCAAGCGGCTTTTGCATTAGTTGTTCAAAATTGATGAGTGACGCTTCCGCTTCCCTGTACGATAATATGATGTTACCGATATCCTGCAACGGACCAAAGATGGTTGTTGAAATAAACTGCATGGTGATGAGCTCGCCGGTTGTAAGCACATCCCTGAAAATGAGCCAAAGCAGGATAAATAGGATCGACTGACGTAAGATGTTCAATAATGATCCCTGCAGAAAACTAAGGGTACGCACCTGTTTGGTCTTCTGCATTTCAAGCTGAAAAATGCGAAGTGTATGTTCCCTCAGCCTCCTTATCTCGGGGAATGTTAACCCCAGACTGCGGACGAGCTCGATATTACGAAGCGATTCTGTGATGAGTCCGGACATTCTGTTGGTTTCACGGTTGATTGACCGCTGCAGCGTTTTGATCTTTTTACTCAGCAAACCTGTTAACCCGCCGAGGAACAGAATGCCGATCAGAAAAACAGGGATCAATGCCCAATGCCTGGTGATGGCGTACCAGATGAGAAAGCTGATGCCAACAACGGACGAAAAAAGAACATTAATAAATGAATTGATGAACCGTTCCGTATCGGTTCTTACTTTCTGGAGAATCGACATGGTTTCCCCGCTGCGCTGTTCTTCAAACTCGGTAAAGGATAACCGAAGTGTTTGTTTCAGTCCGTCGTTGAAGATCTGCATTCCAAACTTCTGAACTGCAAGTCGGGTAGTGTATTCCTGAAATGCCTTGGCCACTCTTGCCAGCAAGGCTATTATAACGGCTATGATCAACCACCAGATGACTCCTTTTACCAACTCTTCAGCGGTACGGCTTCCTCGGTTATTTGCATAATCGTCAATGATCTTTCCGAAAATAATGGGATCAACCAGCGACAAAACCTGGCTGACCGCTGCTAACAGTAATGATAAAAATACCAGCCAGCGCTGTGGCTTCAGGTACTTCCATAAGATGTACATATTGTCATTGCAACAAAAAGCAGACCTGCTAAATGATCTTTTTATCCTTCAGTATCTGCCGTATTTGCGAACGTATGCTCAGCAGCCGTCCAAACATGGCGCCTGCGGCCAGCGAAAGACTGAAAGCTGTAAGCTGATTGCCACGCAGCCAGTTATGCAGAAATAAATGCCGGATCACAGCGAAGATGATATAAACTACCAGCAGCCAGATGCCTATCCGGTCCATTCGCGCAATGACCATGGATGTTTCTTCTTCCCAGTAAATGCGCTTGCGCCTGACAAAAACCGCTCCCGTCAAAATGCCAATCATCATTGCGCCTACGCAGGCTGCTGCTTCAAGGTATTGCTGCATTATTTCGTAAATGATCACACATATCAGGATCACAAAAACGATCAGGAACAACCGGAGGCGCTTCATGAGTTTGCGCTCCACATATTTTTTAGCGTTTTTACCTGTGCGTGAATTGAGCAGCATCAGAAATTAAAACGCAATTGGTATGCCTGTCAGGTAAAGGTCAATGATCAGTTTCCACGCTGATCTTTTCAAAGTACTTCATTGCAGCTTTTATTTCAGCATAGGTGACGGACTCACCCATTGATTGCTTGACTGACGTAATGCCTGAAGCGGGCTGGTTTTCAAGATAAGAAATCACCCTGTCCAGCTTTTCACGGTTAATAAGTTCCAGAACATCTATCTCGCCGGTTGGGACGAAGCTTGCAAGATGTGTCTCTATTGTGCTTGCTGCCAGGCTCCTTTCTGCAGCGATCTCAGCTATTGTTTTGCCTGCCCTGAACAGCTTAAGCGTTATCCTGTTTGTTTCGCCCTTC
>DASWTK010000240.1:0-4199 GCA_036402175.1 Chitinophagaceae bacterium
GCCGAATCCGAATTCCTTCACAGCGGTTTCATTGATGATGAAGGCCTCATTTACGTCGGTCGACATTTCCTTTGAAAAATCCCTTCCTGCAATGATCCTGAGTCCAAGTGTTTTCACATAATCGTGATCGCCTACAAATAAGGTGGTGGATTGTTCCTTGTCGCCGTCTTTTCCAGGCACTATAACTCCGTCGCCCGCGAACTGGTCGCCAGGTAAGCCATAACCAGATGTTACGGCAACCACGTCGCGCGAACGTTTTAATTCAGATTTAAAAGTTTCCAGGTTCTGTTCAACGCCTCCGCGGATCTGGAAGTAGATCATCTGCTCTTTGCTGAAACCAAGATCTTTACTGTTCAGGTAATTGGTTTGGCGATAAACAATGATGGCTGAAACAATTAATAAAGCAGAAAGCGCAAACTGAATAACTACCAGTCCTTGCCGCAGCCAGGGTATGTGCGATCCTGAGCCAGAGAGTTTGATGTTCTTCAAAACCTTAATTGGCTGGAAGCCTGATAATACCAGGGCGGGGTAAATACCGGCCAGTATGCCAATGGCAATGCCGGAGCTCAGAATGATCAATAATAGAGCCGGGTTGATCAGTGGATTAAATACAATCGATTTGCCGGTGAAGTCATTCAGGAATGGAACCAGCAGGAAAGTCGCGACCGCCGCGATGATCACCGAGAGAACAGACAATAATATCGTTTCTCCTATAAACTGAAATACCAGTTGACCGCGATCTGCTCCTACTACTTTTCTCACACCAATTTCTTTTGCCCTTCTGAACGACCTTGCGGTGGCCAGGTTAATGAAATTGAAGCAGGCTATCGCAAGTACAAAAAGCGCAATGATGGTCAGGGCTTTTACATACGATTCATTTCCACGCACAGACCGGTCGTAAACGAAGTCGGCCGATTTAAGATGAATATCGCGCAGCGGTTGAAAATAGGGGAGGAAGAAAGAACCGCTTTGCGTTAATGTTGGGTGTATCTCTTTTTTAACATGCGCCTGGAATTTTTGTTGCAACCCGGCAACGCTCGCGCCCGGCCTGAGTTTCACATAAGTATAAAACTGGTGCCATGTCCATCTTTCCATTCTTTCGGGTTCTACTCCGGCGGCTGATAATGGCATCAGGTAATTGAAATCAAGATGAAAATGGCTGGGTAATTTCGCCATCACGCCTTTTACTGTAAATGTGTCTTTGTCAATAGACACCAGTTTATTCATCGGGTCTTCATTACCGAAATATCTTTTCGATAGTTCCTCGGATATAACAATAGTTGAAGGCGCGGTTAACGCGGTTGACGGATCGCCTTTGACAAATTTGGTCGGAAACATTTCAAAAAATGAAGGTTCAACAAACCAGCCTTTTTCTTCATAGCCGCTTTTTTCTCCGACTTCCATCAGGAATTTGTCGCCGGTCATGATAATTCTTAAAGTAGTATCCACCTCCGGGTACTGGCGTTTCAGGAATGTGGCATATGCTGGTGGCACCGGGGCGTTATAGGTAACGGAATTATAATTCTTTCTTTCTTCATAGATCCTGTAAATGTTTTCACCACCCACTACGTGTTTATCAAACTGCCATTCATCCCACACAAACAACCCAATCAACAGGCAGCCTGTCAATCCAAGCGTCAATCCCATCATGTTTATGATGGTAAAACCCTTATGTCTTATAAGGTTGCGCCAGGCGATTTTTATGTAGTTGTAAAGCATAAAGAGTTTTGTGTTTTGAGTTTTGGGTTTGGGGTTTGGGGTTCATGAACTTTGGAATTACACTTTGAATCCGGAGTTCTGAATTTCAATTGTCAGGGATCCCAAACCCCAAACCCAAAACTCAAAACCCAAAACCCAAAACCCAAAACTCACTCCGACCGTAAAGCCCTAACCGGATTCGCCAACCCCGCCTTAACAGCCTGGAAGCTTACCGTGAACAATGCGATCAGAATAGAAATAAAACCGGCAAGTATGAACAATTGCCAGCCTATTGTTATCCTGTGATCATAATCCTGCAGCCAGCGATTCATTATCCACCATCCTGCAGGCCATGAAATAATATTTGCAATCACCACCAGTTTCAGGAAGTCTTTTGACAGAAGCGCGGTAACATTGGTTACCGAAGCGCCCAGCACCTTGCGGATGCCAACTTCCTTTCTTCTTTTTTCGGCCATGAACGTTGCCAGCCCAAACAATCCCAGGCAGGCGATGATCACAGCCAGCACTGCAAACACCGAAAAGGTGGTGGTGATGCGCTGCTCCGATTTATATTGATTGTTAAAATCATCGTCAAGGAAAAAGTATTCGAATGGGTATCCGGCGAACCTCGATTTCCAGTAACGCTCAACCTGCTGAACCGCTGCGTTTACTTCACCCGGTTTTAATTTCACCGCCATATAACCAAATGCATAAGGAGCAATGAAGGTTGCAATTGGCTTGATGCGATCCTGCAAACCATGGTGATGATAATCGGCCATCACGCCAATAACGCGACCGGAATCAACACCCGAAGTGCGGATACCTTTGCCTACTGCTTCCTGCGGCGTCCATCCAAATGCCTTGCAAGCCTGCTCGTTCAAAAGCATGCCCTGTGATTCATCGGTAGAAAAGGAAGTTGAATAATCACGGCCGGCAATGATCTTTATTCCCAACGTCTTTGTATAATCGAAATCTACAGGAATAACTTCCATGGTAACTGATTCCTCGCTTGCGCGCCCTGCAGCCCATACCAGTTGCCCTTCCCAGCCACCACGGCCCGGAAGACCTGCCGCCGCAGTTACCGACTGAACGGGAGAGAGGTTAAGGATGTCCTGTTTGATTGTTTTGAAATTATTGATAAGGTCGAGTCGCGGTGTTTTTCTGGCGTCAATCACCAGCATCTGCGAGTGATCGAAACCAAGCTGCTGCCCTTGCATGAAACGAAGCTGGCTGATGGTTACCATGGTGCTGATGATAAGTATCAGTGAAACAGTAAACTGGAAAACTACCAGACCTTTTCTTACAAGACCACCTTTATTCTGGTCTGACAGGTTTCCTTTCAAAGTATTTACGGGCCGGAACCTTGCCAGCAGCAGCGCGGGATACCAGCCGGCCAGCAGACCGGTGATCACCAGGAAACCAATGATCATTAATATTGAAAACGGCTGAGCCAGTACGGCCGGTGAAATATTTTTTTCAACGTGACCATTAAAGAACGGAAGCAGCGTCACGATCAATACTATCGCGATTACACCACCCAATACTACCAGCACAAACGATTCGGTAATGAAATATCCGACCAGCGACCTGTATCCGGCGCCGATGGTCTTGCGCACACCAACTTCTTTCGCACGTTCTGCCTGGCGGGCAGTTGAAAGATTGATGAAGTTGATACAAGCCAGCAGCAGAATGAAAAGTCCGATAAAGCCCAGTATATATAATTGCTTCGCGCTTCCAGCTGTTCTGTAAATGCCTCCCAGCTTTGAATAAAGGTGAATAGTGTTCAGCGGCTCAAGCTTATGAGAAACATCGTAACCATTGTTCTTATATTCCTGCGAGTTGTACTTCATGGATAACGCGGCTATTTTTTTTTCTGCCTGCGTCACATTCGCGTTCTCCTTCAGCAGCACATAACAATATTCATCCCAGACAAACCACCGATCTGCAGTTCCGCCCTGCGAGTAAAATGTTGCCAGCGAAAGCATCATTTCAAAATCGATGTGCGATGCATAATTATCGTCAAGTATCCCTGTTACGGTAAAGTTCAGCGTATCGCCCAGCACCAGCGTTTTGCCCATAGCGTTTTCATTCCCGAAGAATTTTTTGGCGATGCTTTTCTTCAATACAAGTGTGTATGGTTCTTTCAGGGCAGTTGCGGCATTACCTTCCAGCAGCGGAAAAGAAAAGACGTTCAACAGGTCTTCACCGCCATAGAGCATTTTCTGATAGAAGTATTCGTTGTTGTGTTTGATGGGCAGGTTTAACCTTCTGATGGGTATCACTTTTTCAACCTCGGGTATCTCACGCGCAATTGTACCCGCCAGCGGACGGCCAACAGAAGCAAGTCCGGGTTCGCTGGAACCACTGAGAATCTCTGTAGTAACCCGATAGATCCTGTCTCCCTTTTTATGAAACCGGTCAACCTTCCATTCATCATGTATATAAAGTCCAATCAACCCGCATCCCGCCATTCCAATTGCCAGCCCAAACGCATTGATAAA